>CAZCCX010000136.1:0-6267 GCA_964497115.1 uncultured Desulfobacteraceae bacterium | reverse complement strand
TCAGTATCAACCGGTTTTGCCAAGTAGTCGTTGGCCCCCGCTTCAATGCATTTGGATCTGTCTCCCTTCATGGCCTTTGCTGTGAGGGCAATGATCGGAATCTTCTGGAGATTGTCATTTTTCCTGATTTCTCGTATGGCCTCATATCCATCCATTTCAGGCATCATGATATCCATCAATACCAGATCGACATCAGGCCTGCTATCCAGACATTCCAGGGCCTCTTTTCCATTCTTAGCCACCAACACATTCATCCCTTTTTCTTCAAGGGTGTTGGTGATGGCAAAGACATTTCGCATATCATCATCCGCCAGCAGGATTTTTTTGTCTTTTAGGATGGATTCCTTATCGTGAATCATTTGGAGCATCTGTCTTTGGTGTTCAGGGAGGTCCGCCTCAACCCGGTGGAGGAACAAGGTCGTCTCATCCAGCAGCTTTTCCGGGGATTTGGCCCCTTTTATGATGACCTTCTCCGCATACTCATCGAGTGTCATCTTCTCCTCTTTTGTGAGGTCTCTCCCGGTATAGACAATGATGGGTACGTGCATAATGCTTTCGTCGTTTCTGATTTTTTCCAGAAGCTCCATGCCTGACATGTCGGGAAGACCCAAATCGAGAATCACGCAATCGAAACTCCCTGACAAGAGCTGGTTATAGGCCTCCTGACCCGTAGAGGCGGAAGTGATATGGATATCTCCATTTCCTATGAGTTCAATGATGGCTTTTCTCTGTGCTTCGTTATCTTCAACAAGGAGAAGATTCTTGGCTCTTCTCGAAATGACCTGTTCTATGGTTCCGTAGGCCTTGTCAAGTTGTTCCATGCTCACCGGTTTGGTAAAAAAACCGACCGCGCCCATTCTCAAGGCATCAATGTCCATGTCAGAGCCGGATATGAAATGAACGGGAATATGTCTGGTCTGCGAGTTTTCTTTGAGCCTTGACATGACGGCAAATCCGTCAATTCCGGGAAGCCCAATATCCAGAATAATGGCGCTGGGTAGGTAGTAGTCGGCAAAATGAAGGCCTGTTTCTCCATCTCCTGCGACCAGGATTTTAAAGCCCTTTTCCCGGGACAGGTCGCAGAGAATCTTTGCGAATTTAGGGTCATCCTCGATGATGAGGATAGACTTGTCTTGAGGGGATGTCTCCTTTCGGTCATCGTGAATCATCTCCAGACCAGGGGAGGGTTGAGGAGGCTCGCTCTTCGCGGAGGCTGCCTGCTGAGAGGCGTCCGCGCTCGGCCGCGGGGGGGCTTCGGCCTCAGAAGGTTTTTGAGGCGGAGGGCTTTGTTGTTCGGCACCCCTTCGTAGCACCTGGGGGAGGTAAAGGGTGAAGGTGCTCCCTTTCCCTTCCTCACTTTTCAATCGGATTTCTCCTCCAAGGAGTTTGGCCAGCTCTCTGGAAATGGAAAGCCCAAGCCCTGTTCCACCAAACTTTCTGCTTGTCGTGCCATCTGCCTGTTGGAAGGCCTCAAAGATCACTTTTTGTTTATCCTCTGGTATCCCTATTCCTGTATCTGTGACTGAAAAAGCAATGGTGCTTTCCCGATCCATGCCGATATGTGAAAGATCGGTCTGGTCATCCGGTCTAGCAATCGTGAGGGTGATGCCCCCTTCTGAAGTGAATTTAAAGGCATTGGAGAAAAGGTTCCTCACAACCTGATCGAGTCTTTGCCGGTCTGTGATGATAGCTGTCGGTAAATCGGTTGCGTGTTTTACATCAAGGGAAATTCCCTTGTCTTGGGCAAGGTGTTTGAAGTTTCGTTCTAGAGACTTGGCAAACTCATTCAGGTTTGCCTCTTCCAGGTTAACATCCAACTTGCCGGCCTCGACCTTGGAAAGATCCAATATATCATTAATGAGAGACAGAAGCTCTGCGCCGGAGGTATGTATGGTATCAGCGAATTCTTTTTGTTTTTCGCTTAGGTTGCCGTCCTTATTGTCAGCGAGAAGCTTTGATAAGAGCAGCATGCTGTTCAATGGCGTCCTGAGTTCATGGGACATGTTGGCCAGAAATTCCGATTTGTATTTGTTGGCCATCGCCAGATCCGCGGCCTTTTCTTTGACAAGCTTTGTTGCTTGCTCCAAATCTGCGTTCTTTCTCGTGATATCCTCTTTCTGTTGGCGGAGAAGTTCGGTTTGTTCCTCCAATTCTTCGTTGGTTGCCTTGAGTTCTTCCTGCTGGACCTGGAGCCTTGATTCAGAGTCTCTTAGAATCTTGCTCTGCTCTTCCAGTTCCTCGTTGCTTGCGCGAAGTTCTTCCTGCTGATTCTTGAGCTTTGCTTCAGACTCTCTTAGAATCTTGCTCTGCTCTTCCAGTTCCGCGTTGCTTGCGTGAAGTTCTTCCTGCTGATTCTTGAGCTGTTCGGCTAGTTCCTGTGTCTGTTCGAGCAAGGAACTCATGTTGGACCGGGCCGTGGCAGAGTTAATGGCAATGGCAATATTTTCCGCGACCTGGTCCATAAAGGCCAAGTGAAGCTCTGAAGACTCCTTGAGCCAACCGATTTCCATGACCCCAATCAACACATCGCCCAGCACTATAGGAAATAGCACGATGTTGCGTGGTGCGGCATTTCCAAGTCCGGAGCTTACACTGATGTAGTCGTCAGGGCAGTCGGTGATCATGATGGTCTTTTTCTCAAGTGCGGCCTGGCCTACCATCCCTTCCCCCAACTTAAATTCGTTGGAGATGTTCTTGCGTTCTTGATACGCATAACTTCCAAGCAGTTGTAGCACCTTGGTTTCTGTCCCGAAGACGTAAAAGGCTCCCACCTTGGCTTCAAGATATTCGCATAGGTAGGTGATGATGTTTGTCGCAGTGGTTGCGACATCCTGTTCTCCTCGGGTCTTCTCGTTGAGCTCCGTCTGCCCTGTCTGTAGAAAATATTGTCTTTCATTTTTCTTTTCAGCCGTGGCTGCACGAGTGGAAGAAATAAATCCTATGAGCATTCCCAGCCCGATCGCAACAATACCAAGGACTATGATGAGTGTTCTTGTGGAGTCCACTCTGCTTTCTGCATCCTGGCGGGCCGTTTCCATGTCGGTCCAGCCTGAATCGGAAATCTTTTTGGTAAGAGCCATGATCTCCGGGGCAATGGGGAAGAGTTCCTGTTCGATCGTTTGACTCATCTTATTGATCACTGCGGAAACACCTAAAAAGGTGTCTAGATAGTCGTCCTCAATGGCGTACATGACATCCTGAAGTTCTTCTGCCTCATCCAATGCAAACTCTTCCAGAATCTCCGCTATCTTATCCTCTGTGCTGGTTGCATACTGAGAATCATAGGTGACGAAAAACTTCTCCACACCAACCGTGGCCTCTAAAAAACTGTTTTGCACACTGGCGATTCTATCCGACAAAGCCCCTCCCTGATGCTCTTTAGAGAGTATCCCCAGGTCTTGGTAAATATCATTTCCGATTGAAACGATGGAACTTTGATTTTTGTTTCTACTGCTAATCATATTTGCGATATCGCGGTATTTTTCTACATACTCGTTCGTCAGCAGTTTGATCTCATCAAGTATCTTTAACTCGTCGCCTTCTTTTATCTCTTTTTCCGCTCTTCCCAAGACCAGGTTGACTTTTGCAATGCTCTGATCAGCCTCAGAACTGTCGTCTCTGCTGCTGCGGACAAACACCTCCACAGAGGTTTTCATGTCTACGAGGGCTGGCTCCAATTCAGTGGCATTCTTTACTTTGCCGGCCACATCTATCGCCAAATACTCTACATTTTTGCCTAATGTACCGATCTGAAAAATGGATATGGCGCCTACAAAGGCAATTAAAAGGACAACAGCTGAATAGCCCACCAGCGATCCAATGAGGGTCTTTTTGCTATTTTTCATAATTGCAGTGATTCCTTTCAGTTATTGAGAAGACTTTTATCGATAATCCAACACCGCCTCTCACTTGGTCTTCAAAATGTGTGCCAAACAGTGTCATCATTGGTTTTGTGTGTTTTTTCAAATAGTTCAACCGTGACCTCAAAAATCAATATTGACAGTTTGTCTGATCCGTTAAAATTTTTCTTGACAAACAGGACAGCATCCCGTTTTGAAGGACACCCTTTTCTGTTCTCACACTGATCCTCGCTTTTAACATTGCCCTTAGAAACAGATACTGAAAACAAGAAACAATAATCTTTGATAATGAAGGATATTTGTTAAGAAATTTCCGGATAGGGCTATTAAACGACACGGATGCCCGACAAAAGCCTATATTGAAGGACTCTGATACAATCATGCTATTAAGTCTTCTTTTGTGTAATTCTTAGTAGGATTTATAGTATTGTATTATATTTTTGAATACATTGCAAGAAAGAAAGCGCAATTTAACCGGTAATGTCCACGAAATAATACAATATAGGGCTATTTATCTTAGATTTATAGGGTTATGTACTGTTTAATGTCATTATTGGAGGGTCTTTCTCGGGCCTGGGATACTTTTGGCAACATAATGTGTCTGGTCAGACGTGCCGACAGATTGCCGGTCTGAGGCCTGCCACAATGGATGAATAGCGGAATCGGGTGGGATGATCTACGATGGCAAGCATATTTTTATCTTGCAATATCAAGTATATATCAATCTAGTTCGAACTGTCTACAGCCCATTGCCGCCGAACGAAGGAAGCACAATAAGTTTTCTTGATGTTGTGTATTCGTTTTCGAGGCACAGATTTATCGTTACAGGTTTCATCTTATGTAAACTTAATTTGCATACAAAGGTCTTCAATTATATATAAATATGGTTGGTGCAATTCATCGATACAATTCTCAAAACTCAATGACTATCAACAGGCACTGTTTCGAAGACAGACAGGCTAAAAATCGAAATCGTTGAGGTACAATATAGAGTGGTAGGAATTCGCAGAAGCCGGAACACGTAGAAAAGATCAGGTATCCTGCGGATCAAAGAGCGCATGTCCGGCAATGGACCTAAGGGGCGAGTCAGAGTTTCTCTCCCTCTTTGGATTCCTCGAAATCGATTTCTCCGAGATCCATGAGGGAAATCTGTTCTATGTCAGAATCAAGGGTGAAGCTTTTCTCATCATTAAAGTCTTGTCTGTTGTGTCCCCATCCAGAGTTGTTCTTCCTTTGCGATGAGGAATAGGGCGTTTCAGCTATACCTCCTTTCATGTCCCATTTCTCTAATTTCCTTTGGCAGGGGACGCAGCAGACGGCTTCCGGCACAATGAGCAACCGCTCTTCAGGGATTTGCCTGCCACATTCTTCACACCGCCCAAATCTATCATCTTCTAAGAGTCTGCGAATGAGGAGATCAATTTTCTTCAATTCTTGGTGTTTTCTTTCCAGAATGCTGTAATGCCTATGAGCAGAAATCTCCCTTTCAGCCTGATCGACATCTTCTATCAAGGGATCTACAGAGCGCAGATCTTCGTATTTCCTTTGACTGTCCGTCAAACGAATCAGTGTCTCTTCCACTTCCTTTCTCTTGGCCATCAGGTTGTCAAAAGATCTTGAACGGAAATCCTGGCCTTTGCCTGAGGCACGTCTCTTTTGTTTCATGGACGCGGCTTGTGCCATGGCCAGGATATTGCTCTTGGCAGATCTAGATTGACTCGTTTCAACTCTCTGTTTCATCTTCCCTCCGGTAGAGGCCGTGTACAAACGGAATGATTTCAAGGCTGAAAACATGCCGAGCAAATTCAGACCCACAACAGGGCTAATGAAGCATCTAATCCTGTCTCGGTCGTCATTCGCCAGGAAAAACCTTAGCCCTCTCAGAAAGGTCATATCCCAGCGCCAAAATGATTTTTCGCTTGGTTTCGAGCCTGCAGGAATATCCCTTCTCAATTCGGCCAATGGTCAAGGGTGAGACACCCGCTCTTCGGGCAAGCTCAGCCCTACTCATGAGTCGCTCTTCTCTCATTTTTCTTAGGGGGTTGTTACTCAAGCTGCCTCCAGTTTCTGTTGGTCACATATGACACAATGAAGTTACAACTAATTATACATATATAATGGTATTTGTCAATTATTTTTATATAAATTAACAGAAGTGTATATAAATTATATATATTGTGTCAGCATGATTCTGCTGACACCATATATTGTAGCCCATTGCCCCTTAAAGAAGGGAAAGATTCACATCGGTTGATCAGGATGAAGACGGTGAACTCACCCATGAGGAGTATCACGAATCCCTTGGCCACGGCGCTTCAGAGCAAGAGCAAAAAACAGACTGATGTACATCTGAATTGAAGATCCCTGCAGCAAGCTGCAGGGAATCTCCCAAATGTAAGGAAGTTTT
>CAZCCX010000135.1:0-6327 GCA_964497115.1 uncultured Desulfobacteraceae bacterium | reverse complement strand
AAAGATAAAATAACTCGCGAGTAATTTAATGCTCAGGTAAATATGTCAGCAATCATCGAACGGTACATTGAACCAGGTATACGAAATGATTTGGCGCGGAAAATGGTTTTTCTTGCCGGTCCGAGACAAGTAGGTAAAACCACGTTCGCGAAAGATCTGCTACAAAAAAAGGGTTTTTCCGATGCAAGCCGCTACATGAACTGGGATGCTGCTGCGGACAGAGAAAGCATAATGCAGGAACGATTTCCGACAGGACCCGGGCTGCTTGTTTTGGATGAAATACACAAATATTCCAGATGGAGGCAGACGGTCAAAGGCCTTTTTGACAAGCGAGCTGAAGAATTGGAAATACTCGTATCCGGCAGTGCAAAACTGGATTATTACAGGCATGGCGGTGATTCTCTTCAGGGGCGGTATCATTTCCACCGTATCCATCCGCTTTCAATGGCGGAACTCAATACGGACAAGCTGACGGACTTGGAAGCCTTGTTGAATTACGGTGGTTTTCCGGAGCCCTTCTTTATGGCGTCTGAAATTGAGACGAGACGATGGAGCCGTGAATATCGCACTCGCTTGGTCAGAGAGGATCTTCAAGATCTCGAACGTGTAAAGGACATTTCCTTGTTGGAGATGTTGGTGCTTCGATTACCTGATCTGGTTGGGTCACCGCTATCCATCAACGCCCTTCGGGAAGATTTGCAGGTTTCTCATCAAGCCGTAGCGAGGTGGATCTCCATCCTAGAAAATATGTATATGATTTTTAGGATTTATCCTTTTGGTGCGCCAACTATCAGAGCTGTAAAAAAGGAAGCAAAACACTATCATGTTGATTGGACTGTTGTTAAGGACCCGGCGGAAAGATTTGAAAACCTTACCGCGTGTCATTTGTTAAAATGGTGCCATTTTATCGAGGACACTAAAGGTCTCAGCATGACGCTGCGATATTTCAGGGATATTGACAAGCGTGAAGTCGATTTCGTACTCATGGAAGAAGGGCAACCCATTCATTTTATCGAATGTAAAAAATCCCGTAGAAGGACTAATCAGGCATTGCGGTATCTCAAGCAGCGTTTTCCTGATGTGATGGCCACTCAAATATCCCTGGAGAGCAATGTCTATGAAACAGATAAGGATGGTATCAGGTTTCAGTCTGCCGCAAATTTCCTTGGATCGCTTGTATGACCTCGGAGTTTCAGTGTGAAGAGGTTTCTTTTGGTGGAACAGACGGTGAATTTGAAGACTATTCCACTGGAAACCCAACTTTCTTCTGTCACTTATCAAGAATCTTAGAATCTTGACGGTGCCCCTCTTGACTCCAGATGATTCACTGGAATCCGATCTAAGAGAGCTCTCCCTCATTTTTTCCTGAATTTCAACCTGATGGGTATATGGTTGAGTTCAAAGTGTTCCCTCAACTGATTGAGCATGAACCGTTTGTAGGAAAAATGGATTTTGTCGGGTCTGTTTGCAAAGACCACAAAGGTGGGAGGCCTGACACGGGTCTGCGTGGCATAGAAGAACTTGAGACGCCCTGTCCCGATTGCGGCCGGAGGCTTCTTTTGGGTCATCTCTTCCAGGGCCTTGTTGACCTCTGCCGTACTGATCTTCTTGTCGAATTCACTGTGAACCAGATTAATCACTTCAAAGAGTTTTTTTACCCGTTCACCTGTCAGGGCTGAAAGGTTGATCCTTGGGGCAAAAGAGATGAAATTCAATTGCCGTTCCATGGCATTATTCAGGTGTTTTACCTTCTCAGGATCTTTCTTTACAAGATCCCATTTGTTGACCCCCAGGACAATGGCGCGGCTCCGTTCGAAGGCATAACCGCAGATTCGGGCATCCTGTTCCGCGATCCCAGCATCCGCGTCCAGAAGCGCCACGGCCACGTGACATCGGTCAAGGCTTCTCAAGGCCTTGATCATTGAAAATTTTTCGATCTTTTCTTTGACCCGAGCCTTTCTCCGGATGCCGGCCGTGTCAATCAACATATACTCCTTCCCTTGCCAGCTAAAAAGGGTATCCACAGAATCCCGTGTGGTCCCTGGGATTTCACTGACCAGTAGTCGTTCAAAACCCAGGATTCGGTTTATGAGGGATGATTTGCCTGCGTTAGGTCTCCCCAGTACAGCCACTCTGATGCGAGTCTTGTCATCTTCCGTGTGGATATCCTGTTTGGGAAGACCAGAGACCACCTCTTCCATGAGCGACTTCAGACCGAAACCATGCTCCGCAGACAAAGGAAAGATCTTTTTCCAGCCCAGGGCGTAGAAGTCATGGATGAGATGCTCATGTTCCGGACCATCGATCTTATTGGCCGCCACAAAGACCGGTTTTTCAGAGCGGCGAAGGAGCTTGGCGACGGTCTCGTCCCCGGGCATCAACCCCTGGCGGCCGTCCACGATGAAGATGATCCTGTCGGCCTCCTCTATGGCTGTTTCCACCTGTTTCGTCACTTGCATTAAGAGGGGTTCATGATCAGAGTCGTCAAACCCGCCGGTGTCGATGAGGGCCAAGGGTGTATCTTCCCAATGGATGTACGCGTAAAGACGATCCCTTGTAATGCCGGGCTCATCGTCTACAAGGGCGCCCCTTGATTTGGAGAGACGATTAAAGAGGGTGGACTTACCCACATTGGGGCGTCCCACTATGGCGATGATGGAAGACATGGTCTGGCGAATGACCTCGCAGGCCCATTTTTTTTATTCCGCCGGCGGACGAGGGTCTAATTCTCCGCCTCTTGAGGCGCTTCTGTCATTCCCGCGCCCGTCCTCCGCAATAGCTTTGCTATGGAGGGTGGAAAGCCTGTCCTCGACTCCGATCGGGGTAGTTCATTGATGACGCACATTAATCCAGATTTCTCAATGGATGTCTACTTCTAAATCCTGATTAATCCACCAGTTCAACCGGTGACAATTGGAAAGGTTTTACCGTGTTTGATTTTTTCACGCTTTAGGCTGCCCCTAGGGCATGGCTCTTTCCGGGATCGTCCGCCTGCCCTGTGAAATATCCCAGCGGGATTAGTGAAACGTATTTCACCGGGGTCCCGATCCCGGAAAAAGTAAATCCTTTGCGCTCTTTGCGCCTTGAGCGACTAAAAGGAGCGGGCGGTTGTTTTCTATGCTTTTATGGTTTTATTTCTTGACTGGAGATATGAATCTGGATAGGTTGCTTTCAACTGTATCGTTTGTGCAGAGGCATAGACAGAAATGCCCACCAAATACATCATTGTCACCGGCGGCGTCTTGTCAGGATTAGGGAAGGGGATAGCTGTCGCCTCGATCGGACGCCTTCTCTTATCAAAACTCAAAATCATCCCTATCAAATGCGACGGATATCTCAATGTGGATCCCGGGACCATGAATCCCTTTGAACACGGGGAGGTCTTTGTGCTGGACGACGGGGCTGAAGTGGACATGGACTTCGGGCACTATGAGCGATACCTGAACGTCAACTGCAAGATGAACTGGAACCTGACCATGGGTAGGGTATTCGACATGGTTAGGCAGAAGGAGAGACGGGGAGATTATCTGGGAAAGACGGTCCAGTATATCCCTCATGTGACGGATATGATCAAGAATCATATCTTTGAAGTGGCGAAGGAGGAGTCAGCCGATCTGGTGACCGTAGAGATCGGCGGTACCGTCGGGGACATTGAGAATGAACTCTTTCTCGAGTCCATGAGGCAGATGAAAGAAGATGTTGGTAGAGAGAACATCGCCTATGTGCATTTGACTTATGTCCCTATCCCTGCGGGTGTCAATGAGCAGAAATCAAAGCCCACGCAGCAAAGTGTGAACCTCCTGAAACAAAGGGGTATTTTCCCGGATATTATCATTGGCAGGTGTTCTGAACTCCTGACACCGGCCATAAAGGGGAAAATTTCCAGTTTCTGCGATGTGGATCCCGAAGCCGTCATCACGGGCCTCGACGTGGATGATATTTATGAAATTCCTCTTATATTCGAAGAAGAAGGCCTTGCAGAGATTCTGCATAAAAAGCTCAGCATTTATAGTCCTCCTAAGCTGCGAAAATGGAAGAAGTTTGTGGAAAACATGCGGAATCCCGAGAAAGAGATCACCGTGGCCATGTGCGGGAAGTACACCCAATTGGAGGATTCCTATGCCTCAATTGTTGAGTCCTTCAATCACTGCTCAGCCCATTTGGGATGCAAGGTCAATCTAGAATGGGTCGAGACCACCGATGTCGATGATACCTCCTTTATGGACAGTGTGGATGGCGTCGTGGTGCCGGGCGGATTCGGGCACAGAGGTAGTGAGGGTAAGATCGAAGTCATTCGCGTGGCCAGGGAGCGGAACATCCCTTTTCTGGGCCTTTGCCTGGGTCTTCATATGGCTGTCGTCGAATTCGCCAGAAATGTATGTGATCTGGAAGGGGCAAATTCCACGGAAATGGATGCCGAAACACCCCATCCGGTGATTGACATCCTGCCCGAGCAGAAGGAAATCAAGACCAAGGGCGGGACCATGAGGCTTGGGGCATACACCGCTCTTCTCCAAAAAGGGAGTCTTGTTCAATCCCTTTACAAATCTTCCGAGGCCTCGGAAAGACACAGGCACCGATATGAAGTAAACCCGGACTATCACCAGTTACTCACTGAAAAAGGGCTTGTCTTTTCAGGCAGTTCCGAGGACGGAAGACTGGTGGAATTCATCGAATTGCCTGATCATAAGTTTTTTGCCGCAACACAAGCACATCCGGAGTTGAAATCCAGAATGGAATTCCCATCTCCTCTCTTTTATGGGTTTGTTAAGGCTTGCCTAAGCTAATCTAGTGTCCATCCATAAACGGCCCTTTTGGCCAATCTCTACGTTACGCTTCAGATTGTAATCCTCGAAATACTTAAATGTATTCCTGCGGTTATAACCTTCGCGTTCCTTGACCTTGGTCAAAATTCCTCGTTTCTGGGTGGACACTATTACTGAGAATGAAGGACTTTAACCGGGTTCAGGGTATTTCCGTGATTTTGTAGATCAGATCGTTTTCTCGAACCCTTTCTTTGACCTTCACCCCGATAAGATCACCCGCCTTGGCTTCTTCTATGGGCTGATTATCAAGCTCCATGCTTCCCACTTTATCGGTGAAATCAGTGGTATGACCTTTGTATCTCAGCGTATCTCCCTGCTTTACGGTCCCATCAGTCACTTCAATAGCAGCGACACTGGGTTTGGCGAAGAATTTGACAACTACACCCACCTGTTCTTCCGGCATGACATACCCTCCTGATGAGTTGGGGTTGAACAAGAATGAAAGGATCATATCGGGGAACTCTCCTCAATGTCAAGATATTGTTGGTGATCTGGGGGATTCTTTTTAGGGATTTCGGAGGGTTGAAGCAGATCTCATCGTGGTGGAGTTGATTGCTATTGAAGCCGGGGGGCAATTCGGCTACAATAGGCGCCAAGCAAGTTTCGAGAGACGATGATGCAAACAAGTATATATGAGACGATAAAGAAGACCTTAGGCTCCAGAACTCCTAAACAGATTCAAGACCAGAACTCAGACTCTGTTCATGCGGCTGTCCTCATCCCCATTTTCAGCGAGAGCGGTGAGCATAAAATCCTTTTCACCAAGAGGTCCACCCAGGTAAAGACCCACAAAGGGCAGATCTCATTCCCCGGAGGGGTTGTGGAGGAAACGGATCAGAGCCTCCAAGAAACGGCATTGAGAGAAGCCCACGAAGAAATTGGTCTCTTGAAAGAGGACGTGGAGATCTTGGGGCAAGCAGACGACACAACTACCGTAGTCTCCGATTTTGTTGTCCATCCCTTTGTGGGAGTGATCCCCTGTCCATACGATTTTACGATCAGTTCCGAGGAGGTTGACCGAATCATCGAGGTCCCATTCAAGGTCTTTCTTGAAAATGACCCACAATATAGACAGAACAGTGCGGAATTCGAAGGAGTCATTTATCCGGGTCCCGCCTTTCAGTACAAAGGGGATGTAATCTGGGGAGCGACAGCCAGAATCCTGGTGGATCTTATGGGAATCTTGGAAGGAAGATTAGACTTGCGCGGAAAGGTAGAATAGGCTATCTTTCCCTGGTGTCGGGACGTGGCTCAGCCTGGTAGAGCACCGCGTTCGGGACGCGGGGGTCGGAGGTTCAAATCCTCTCGTCCCGACCATAAAATCAATTTATGCACCTAGATACCTTAAGACCAAGAGAACTCAAACCTTGAGGCAGGTATCGCCCGGAGCCATTATTGCTCCAACCCATTGTGGGGAGAAGTATCAGATATTAACCTTCATAGATTGCCCTAAGTCCACTCTATTGATCCTGTCGGCAGTGACTGGAAAGAGATAGAGGGC
>CAZCCX010000134.1:0-6364 GCA_964497115.1 uncultured Desulfobacteraceae bacterium | reverse complement strand
ACCTTGACAAGAAGCCCCTCTTTGACCATGACCTGGAGAACATCAGACCCTGTATGTCCTGAAAATTTGTCCTTCACCTCCCTAAAATATGGGGGTTGAAGTCCGTCTTTGAGATAGATCTCCTCTATATCATGGCGTGCCTTCTCCTGATCCTGGGCAAGGGTCACCTTGTGTTCCGTAAGGCGCAACGCCTCCATTTCCTGGACCACCACACCCTCTTGAATGAGATGGTTAACGATGTAGTTGAAAAGCTTCTGATTGGTGGAACCGCTGGTCCTGGAGCGAAGTTCTTCCTTGGGAAACCCTGCTTTCAAGGGAAAATCACCATGATAGTCCGTAAGGATGGTCAAAATCTCATCCCTAGCCTTCGTCAGAAAATGCTCATGGATAAGGGTCTCCCGTTCCTTGTCATACCGTGCGAGCTTCTTCTGTGACAACAGGCCCTTCAATATCTCGTCCAGCTTCTTCTTGCTTGAATTACTCAGCAATGGAAGATCACCCTGCTCCACGCCATGAAACCGCCCCATGTAGACAAGTTGCGCTGTGATCTTGATGAGATCACCTGTATTCAACACCTCAAGTTCCTCCAGGACAGCCTTTGAAAAGCGCTTCCTTTTCACCGGCAAAACATGGAGGACCTCTCCTCCTCCGATGGCACGGACAGGGGAATAACTTCTGAGCACAAACCGATCATGGGGAAGGACTGCTGTGGGGCTTTCAAGCCGAATCTGCGCAAAACAGCTGTCCCCCGGCTCTAACTCATCCCTATCCAGAAGAACCACCGTGGAAATGATTTCAGAGGTGCCCGTATGAAAACGTGCTTTTGCCCTGTTTTTGAGTTTTCGGGGAGCACTGGGGAGAAGATCCAGCAATACATCCATCATATAGCTGGGCCTCAGGGCATCCTTGGTGGCAAGTACGTCACCCCTCAGGATCTGCGCCTTTTCAACGCCCTGAAGATTGATAGCCGTTCTCAGTCCGGACCGCACTTCCGTCACCTCCCGGTTATGGACCTGTATGCCCCTTATCCGAGTGGTAAGACCCTGTGGATAGATGGTGATTTCATCCCCGGTTTTGATCCTGCCGGATACGGTGGTCCCTGTAATGACGGTTCCAAATCCCTTCATGGTAAAGACACGGTCTACAGGAAGGCGAAAAACATGACCCGCCTCTCGCTCTGTTACATCCTTTACCAGGGAATCAAGGACCTTGGCCAGATCTTCAATCCCATCGCCGGTGACAGAGGAGACCTCAACCACGGGGGCGTCGGAGAGAAACGTCCCGGAGAGGTAAGTGGCCACATCTTCTCTCACCAGCTCAAGCCAGTCAGGTTCCACCATATCGATCTTGGTCAGAACAACCACCCCGTGTTTGATCTTCAAGAGCTGGCAGATCTCCATGTGTTCCCTGGTTTGGGGCATGACCCCCTCGTCTGCGGCAATAATCAGGGCGACCAGGTCGATTCCCGTGGCCCCGGCCACCATGTTCTTTACAAATCTCTCATGACCCGGCACATCGATAATACCCAACCGCTGCCCTCCGGGCAGTTCCATGTGGGCGAATCCCAGTTCAATGGTGATCCCCCTCTCCTTTTCCTCCTTGAGCCTGTCCGTATCCGTCCCGGTCAGGGCCTTGATGAGAGAGGTCTTTCCATGATCAATATGACCCGCCGTACCCAGAATAACCTGTTTCATTCAGCAATTTCCTGATTTCTGTTAGAATTTTAGGTGATTCAAATCCTCATTCTATTTAATAACTTGCCATCACCCCTGTCAAGCTGATTACTGCCAACGGAGTTCACAGCATATGACAAGACTCTCGATTCTAACGGAGTGCTTTGTCATAATAGGGGGTCCGGGGGGCTCTTTTCAGGTTCAAACCCACAAGACTTCTCCTCCGGATAAATGGTTTGAGCTTGAAAAGAGCCCCCCAGACCCCTGAAGTTCAGCAACGTTTTTGGACAAGAGTGACTCGATATCACACCGAAAGAAATATATTCTCCGGGTGAGTATAAAAACCAAGTTCAAGCAAGAATGGTATTCAGCTACTGGGCGGTTCGTGAACTGGGTGAAACGGCTACATCCATTGCAAAAAAGACTGGCATATCACAACCAGCAGTGAGTATGTCTGTCGATAGAGGGGAGAAATATAGTATATGAGATGGGGTTTGAACTGTAATACATTCAAGATTATGAAGTTATGGACGGCCCCTCCTTTACGCTACTGCTGGGTGACGCGAAAGACCTCTTCTATGGTGGTAACCCCATCCAGCACCTTTTTTGCCCCGTCCTGACGCAGGGTAATCATGCCCTGTTCAATGGCCTTTTGTTTGATGGCATTGGCATCAGAGGTCCTGAGGATAAGGGTTTTGATGGAATCGTCTAAATGCATCAATTCAAATACCCCGCTTCGTCCCGTGTATCCCGTGTGAAGGCAGGAAGGGCATCCCGGTCCCCGGTAGAGCTCACGACCCTGAATCATCTCCGGAGTAAGCCCCACATTTTGAAGAGACTCCTCATCAGGGGTGTACGCCACCTTGCAGTCGGGGCAGATGATCCGTACCAGCCGTTGTGCCAAAATGGCAAGGACAGACGAGGTGACCAGAAAGGATTCTATGCCCATATCAATAAGGCGCGTCACCGCACTGGCCGAGTCGTTGGTATGCAGGGTTGAAAATACCAGGTGGCCGGTCAGTGCCGACTGTATGGCAATCCCGGCCGTCTCCAGATCCCTCACCTCACCCACAAGGATCACGTCCGGATCCTGGCGGACAATGGATCGCAGTCCTTTGGCAAAGGTCAGGTCGATCTTAGGATTGACTTGAATCTGGCCAATCCCGTCGATCTGGTATTCGATGGGGTCTTCAATGGTGATGATATTGATGTCCGTGGTGTTGATGGTGGAAAGGGCCGCGTACAGGGTGGTGGTCTTACCGCTTCCGGTCGGGCCTGTCACCAGGACAATGCCGTAGGCAGATCGAATCAGACCATCAAACTCTTTCAACCTGTCATCAGGCATACCCAGATCGGAGACACTGAGAAGGATGTGGGTCTTGTCAAGGAGTCGAAGGACCAAGCGTTCCCCGAATGCAGTAGGTATTGTGGAGACGCGGATATCGACGTTCTTATTCCCGATCCTGATCTCGATCCGCCCGTCCTGGGGAAGTCTTTTTTCCGCGATGTTCATCTGCGCCATGATCTTGATACGGGAGATCAGGGTGCTTTGCACGTGCTTGGGGGGAGAGAGCATGTCGTACAAAACCCCATCCACCCGGTAGCGAATCTTGAGCGTGTTCTGCAAAGGTTCGATATGGATGTCGCTGGCCCGGTCTTTCACGGCCTGAGAAAGCATCAGGTTGACCAGTTTGATGAGGGGGGCGTCACTGGTGTCATCCAGGAGATCGCCGATCTGTTCAATCTCAGAGATAATCAGGTCGCTGTCTTCCTCATGCATATCCTGAATAACTTGTTCTGCGGAACGACTGCTGGTGTCATAGGCGAAGTTGATGAAGGAAAGAATAGCCGAATGGGGAGCAAGTACACTCTCAACCCCTTCCAGACCAAGGAGAAGACGTAGGTCGTCCAGGGGTTGGAATAGGAGCGGGTCATGGGCCGCAATGAAGTGGCTCTCAGGCGTAATGACCGGCACCATCTTGTATTTTTTCAAGAATTGAATAGGGACCTGTTCCGCAAACTCGGTGTTCAGATCTTCGGTAGGCAGGCTGTCCCTATATTCCAGGTCAAATTGGATGCTCAGGGCACGCAAGAGATCAATCTCTGTAATGGCCTTCTGCTGAATCAGGATCTCCCCGATTCGACCCCCTCTTTCCTCCTGAACCTTGAGGGCCTCGTTGAGGGCCTCTTCAGTAAGACCGCATGTTTCTGAAAGGATTTGGCTGATGCGTTTCATATGAGAAAAGGTTCTAGGTTCAAGGTTTACGGTTTAAGGTCAGGGTGAAGGATTATCGGAGTCTCTTGAGGTTGTCCTTGGCGATGTCCCCAAGCCTGTTTCCTTTCTTATCCGGGTTGGTGGAAAGGGTGGCCCTGTCGTCCGGATCGAGTTTAATGACCTTTTCATACATCCTGATAGCTTTTCCCCTTTCATCTTTCACGTCGTAGACCACCCCCAGGTTGAGGAGGGCATAGGGGTTATTCGGATTGATCTCAAGGGCCCTCTCAAAATAGCCTTCGGCCGTGTCGTAATCTTCGGCTTCAAGAAGCTCGAAACCCTGATCAGAGAGTGTCATATCTTCAGTATTGCTTGGTCTTCCTTCGTACATTTTGATAACGCCATCCCTGAGCTTGTCAATGTTGTCTCTTTTTTCCCGATAGATCTCTTCAGCCTCCTCGGGGTTCTCAATGATATGGGGTTCCAAAAACACATAAAGGTTTGTTTTTTGACGGGTATTGGCGACGGTCTTGAACAACCACCCAAACAAAGGAATATCCCCGAGGCAAGGCGTTTGAGTGGTCCCTTCCGACAATATTTCATCGATCAAGCCGCCTATCACCACTGTTTCGGTATCTTTGACAATAACGGTGGTCCCGACTTGACGTTTCAAGGTGGTAGGAAGACCGACCTGAGACTGTTCTTCGACCACTTGAGAGACCTCCAACGAGATTTTAAGCCGTACAAACCTTTCCTGATTAATCTGCGGAGTAATCTTGAGGGTCACCCCCACGTCCTTGTATTCGTAGGTGGCAAACTCCCTTCCAGTCAAATCTGTCGAAGTCTCCACCCTGGTCTGGAAAGGGATATTCTTGGCCACAATGATCTCGGCCTCTTCGTTGTCAGTGGTCGTCACCTGAGGGGTCTGCTGGATATACACATTGGCCTCCGTCTTCATGGCCGTGATCACCGCCCCTAAATTCGCAAATTGAACCCCACCAATGTTTATAACCTCCCCGATTACGCCGTAGGTAAAACCCGGGACCGGCTGCAGTGTGCCCTGAGACTGGTTTCCAAAGGCCGTGAGGTCAGTTCCGTCGCGGCTCCCCACCGATTCCGCGGCCTGCCACTCAACCCCAAGATCAAAGTCCTTGTTCACGTCCACTTCCATAATCAGGGCCTCGATGTGAACCATTCGCCGGGGAATGTCCAATTGGGCTATGATATCCTCCAGCAGGGCATAGTCCTCTTTTTTCGCCATAATGACCAGGGAATTGGTCGCCTTATCAGGGACGATCTGGACGCCCTTGGAAATGACCGGGGTCTCGCCCTTCTTGGCTGTTTGTGCGTCCCCGGACCGGATGGACGCCAGAGTCTGGGAAAGGTCCTCGGCATTGGCATTTTGGAGGTATCTGACATGGATATCCCCTTCCCCCCGGAGTGATTCCTTGTCCAAGAGTTCGATGAAGGCTTTGATTCCCACGGTTTCCGTTTCGGTCGCCCTGACGATGAGATCGTTGGTCCTGTCATAAGGCACAATCTTAGGGACAGATCCGCCGGCCGCGTTTCTTTGGGCCGCCCTGGTTGATGTTTGGTACACGTCGTTCATCGTCATAGCTATGTCGGAGGCCGTGGCGTATTCCAGGGGGATTACGGATATCTGCTCGCCCATCCCTTCCACATCGATTTCGTCTATAATCTTGAGCAGGCGTGTGATATTGGATTTGACATCGGTGATGATCAGCATGCCTGTTGGAGCATAGGCGATCATCACACTATTCTTTGATATGAGGGGCGTAAAATTCTTCTTCAAATCCTCGGGATCTGCATACCTCAGTTGGATAAGCCGCGTTTCTACTCTATCGTCCGGGCTGATGGCCTCCTCTCGAAGTTGCGTCGCGATATTCTTTGCCCGGGCATCCACTGCCGGAACGATCTTAGTAATATTTCCGGACGGTACAGCGGTAAAACCATGCACCTCCAGAACCGATTCAAAGAGTCGATAGGCATCCTTGACGCTGACCTCTTTGCTGGAAATAATGGTCACCTTCCCCCTGACCTTGTCATCCACGACAAAGATCTTTCCGGTCAGTTCACCTATGTATTTGATAAAGAGGGTGATGTCCGTGTCGCTAAAATTGATGGTGACTGCCGATGAATTTTCCTTTGATGTTTTTGAGGCTTTTTCGGACTCCTCAGGGGCCTCTTCTTGGACGGCCTGCCTGTTCACTTGTGCGGGCTGTGGCTGAGCAAGGGATCTGGACACCGGCGCCGTTTGAGTAGATGCCACAGAAGTAGTCCCTGGAGATTGTGAGGCGGACTTTGCTGCCGCGGCCTTGACACCCTCTTCCCCTTTGACACGAGCGGCCTGCACTGTGGAATGGCCCGCAAACAGATAGACGCCTAACCAGAGAAGGCATATATATACATTTTTTGTCTTATGGAGTCTCATATCACTTGTTGGTTCTGGTGATCT
>CAZCCX010000133.1:0-6480 GCA_964497115.1 uncultured Desulfobacteraceae bacterium | reverse complement strand
CGCCCGATGGTCAACTGAAGTACGCCCTCATATCATTGCACGCTCATTAGCAGGACTAACCAAAGTTACATACAATAAATCATTTGCTGATGTCACTATCTTTCCTGAATCGTATATTTTCCCCTTTACAAATATGGCCTATTAACAGGCAGTTACTTCTTGATGTAGATCTTTTTGGTTTTTCCTTGACTTCATTCCATTCTTGGCTTAGACAATAGTCTACTCAGGTGCTCCTTAGGAGCGTAGGGTTCGCTCAATTGAGTGAGCCCAAATAGGGAACCCCGTAAAATCGGGGACGGGCCCGCCGCTGTGACCCTGCCCTTCAATCAATGTCAGGCCAAATAGCCCAAACCGACTTAACGGGCTCAACAGGCTTGACTGGCAAAACCAGATTGAAGGGAACCCTTTTAGCCTCTGTGTGCCACTGTTCCTTTGGGATGGGAAGGCCGCTAAAAGGGCAGGGGAGTCAGAAGACCTGCCTGAATACAAGGTATGACCTTCGTGGACCGAGGTTGCCTGAGAGATCTTGAGGATAGAAAAGGGACATCCCGGATCGATTATTAGAATCGGTCCGGGATTTGTGTTTTTTAGGCCCGGACCCTCGAATGTTTCAATAATATATTGAAGGAGGGTACGGAAAAAATGAAAAAATGGCTGTTATTTGTAGCGATTGGGGTTTTGGTATGGCCTGTGGTTGGTTCAGCAAGTGAGGCTAATTGGGAAGATGGTGAGTTCATTTTGGAGGATACAGTGGTCACCGCCACGAAGACTGAAGAACAGCGTGCGGATATTCCAAACTCGGTGATTCTCATGGGTAAAACGGAGATTGAGGAATCTCCGGCAGAGAGTCTGGGTGAGCTTTTAGGCAATGAGCTTGGAATAGACTGGAGGACCTATGGAGGGTTTGGAGGCGCTTCCGAAGGCATTCATATCAGAGGGATGGGCGCAGACGGTTCCCAGGTCTTTGTCAACGGGGTCAACGTCAATTCCCCATCTCTGGGTCAAGCGGATGTGGCAAGAATTCCCCTCAACAATATTGAGCGTATCGAGGTGGTCAAGGGTTCAGGTTCTCTCCTTTATGGGACAGGCGCCACGGGCGGAACGGTCAGTATCATCACGAAAAGGCCTGAGCACGACAAACTTGATCTCCAGGCAGACGCAGGTTTCGGGTCTGAAGGGACTTACCAATTATCGGCCGAGCATGGTATGTTTCTCTCTGATGAATTCGGGTATTTCTTGACAGCTGCCCGCCGGGAAACAGACGGATTTCGGGATAACAGCGATCTTACCCATACGGATGTCTCCCTCAAGCTTGTATATGAGAAATCGGATATCCTGGATTTTAGCCTCTACGGCGATTATATTGACAGGGAATACGGTAGGCCCGGTGTTAAGCCTCCTCCAGGGACAGAGAATTTCTATGCAAACGGTGAACAGGTCTATAGTAGTGACGCGGCCAGTATGCTCGATAAGGGCGCTGATGAGGATGCCCACCTCGTGCTTGAAGTGAAAGGCAATCCTTCGGAAAAGTTCGAACTGAATGTGAGGGCCGATTATGCGCACATGGAGGCATATAACCTAACACGCTATTATGATTTTTTTGCCGAGAGTGTGGCCGGCAGTAAAAGCTGGACAACGAATGAGGTGTCCACTATCGAAGGAAATGTGGATTTCAAACCCTTTGAAGGACTGAGCTTTTTGCTGGGCGCAGATTACAGGGATTATGACTGGGAAAATGAGAGTGTGGATCTGAATGGGTCTGGTAGCGAAGACGCTTGGTCAAGAGAACAAACGAGCGCGCAACTCGATACAAATGGCCTGTACGCGGAGGCCAAGTATCGACCCTGTGCCTATTTCAGGGCCATGGCCGGGATCAGGCGTGAAGATCATTCGACCTTTGGCTCTGAAACGGTTTCTCGATTTGGCTTTACCATCAATGCATCTGAGAATACGGTCTTCAAGTTTAGCAGGGGAAAACATTTTAATGCCCCAACACTCAATGATCTCTTTTTTCCGCATGAAGATTGGGGTTGGGGAATGGGGGCTGCGGGAAATCCGGATTTAAGGCCGGAAACAGGGTATCATACCGACGTGACCTTCGAACAAGCCCTGCTCGATGATAGGGTATTTATTACTTTTACGTACTTTGACTGGGACATTAATGACAAAATTCGGTGGGTTCCTGATGAGAATTTCTTTTACAGGCCACAGAACCTGGATAGATACGAGGCCGATGGGTGGGAGTTTGGCACAAAGATCGGACCATTCCACAATATGGTTCTGGCCCTTTCCTATACAAACACGGAGGCAGAAGAAGACCTGGAGGGTGGCGTCAAACGCCAGGCCCAGTACACTCCTGACTCACAGTTCAAAGGGGACCTGAGGTATCGGACGGATTTCGGATTCAGCGCGACCGCGACGGTTCGTTATGTCAGTGACAGGCCGGGTAATTACGCGAGTGATGGGGATGTCAACCCCGCCCAGGTTCTGGAAGACTACTGGACCACAGACGTGAAGATCGAACAACGGGTCTATGATCATTGGATTTTTTCTTTGCAGTGTAACAACCTGTTTGACGAGGAGTATGATACATATTATGCCTCTTTTTACGACTCGAGAGGTGCATCCGCAATGTCCGGTTATCCGGGGGCTGAGAGGTCCCTGTTTTTCAAGGTCTCGTATGAGTATTGAGTTCTGAGGATCATCTCTGAGAAAGTTGGTTGTTGCCTAAAGCTGAAAATTCTTGGGCTCGAACGGAGTTTCTAGGTTAAGGGTTCCCCGATAACTGCATCGGGATCTTCGACAAGGGGCCAAGGATTCTTCGCACTCGCTTCGCTTAGTTCAGTCCCACTTCTTCGAAGCGGGTTCCCAGTTTCAAGGGGTCAAGTGTCAAAGGGTTGGGAGAAGAGCCCCTCTAAATAGTATTGCAGAAGGGACCGGTGTATTGGCTAAGTCAGTTATGTTTCTGGGAACCGGGAGCGACGTGGGCAAATCCATTGCCGTCACGGCGTTTTGCCGGTTATTCAAAAGGAGGGGTTACAAAGTGACTCCTTTTAAAGCCCAGAATATGTCCAACAACTCCTATGTCACCATGGAAGGGGGTGAAATCGGCCGGGCTCAGGTGGCCCAGGCAGAAGCGGCCGGGGTGCGGCCCTCTGTGCATATGAACCCCATCCTCTTGAAACCCTCCACGGGAATGGGTTCCCAGATTGTCTTACATGGAAAGGTCTTTGGACAGATGGATGTTGTGGATTACTACGCCATCAAACCTAAGCTGAAAAAGGCCGTGACGGCATCCTATCACCGACTGGTTTCGGATTATGATATCATTGTCATGGAGGGGGCCGGAAGCTGCTGCGAGATGAATCTCAAAGACAACGATCTCGTTAATCTTCCGCTGGCGAAACAGGTTAATGCACCATGTGTTCTCGTGGCAGATATTGACAAAGGCGGGGTCTTTGCCCAGATCATCGGGACGTACAATCTGATGACGAGAAAAGAAAAGGGACTGACCATAGGGTTCCTGATCAACAAGTTCCGGGGTGATCCTCGGCTCTTTTCCGATGGGATTGAATACATAGAGAAGAAGACGGGAAAGCCTGTCATAGGCCTGGTGCCCTTTTTCCAGGACATTCGAATCGATTCCGAGGACTCTGTTTCGGTTCAGCAGGATAAGAGACCTCCGAGAGAGACGGGACCGAAGACTGTGAATATTGCTGTGCTCAGGCTCCCTGCTATATCCAACTTTACCGACCTTGAAATTCTGGAGCAGGAGAACGACGTCGTCGTCAACTATGTTTTCAGGCCAAAAGAACTCACCGATGATTATGACTGCATCATCATCCCCGGCACGAAGAACGCGATGGAAGATGCTGTTTGGTTATCCAGAATGGGTTGGAGAAAAGCCATAGAGGTGTTTTCGACAGAAGGTAAAAGGGTCCTTGGCATATGTGGCGGTTACCAGCTTATGGGAAAGAAGATCAAGGATCCATACGGCGTGGAATCGGATCGAAAAGAGGTCTCAGGACTTAATCTCCTTCCTGTAATGACTTCTTTGGAAAAAGAAAAGGTCGTACGCAAAGTCGTGGGGACCTGCTTGACAAACGGAAAGCGGGTCAAGGGCTATGAGATCCATATGGGCAAGAGCCGCATTTTGAAAGACGTTTGGGAACCCTTCCTGAGAATTGGCAAGCAAGGAGAAAAAGTGAGCTGGCAGGATGGCTGGAGTCTGAATGGAGGTCTGATTTCCGGGACCTATCTTCATGGCATATTTGATTTGCCGGGATTCAGAGGGGATTTCCTTAACCGTATGAGGAAGGCCAAGGGCCTCAAAGCCAAAACACCGAAGCAGGGGAGAGTGACGAAAGACCATCAGTATGATCGCCTGGCGGATCACTTTGAAGCCCACTGTGATGTGGAGAAGATATTGTCTCTCATTGCTGGCCAAATCTGAAAACGGTTTTTTGTAGACATAAGTGCTTGATTTGACATGCATGTCAGATTCGATTGAAATTCAGGTTCCGATATATGCTCTGAAACAGGGGGCTGGGGGTCTCTTTTCAAGTACAAACCCACAAGACTCCTCTGCCCTTACCGGCCCCCCCATCTTCGGGGCGAAAGGGTCTCCGGACAGGCACATACGGGGTCTGTCGCTTAAGTGAACTTGTTTTGTGGGGCTGCTGCCATATATGCAAAAATGAGGTGCCGTTCCACCACCTCTGGACAAATGGTTTGAGCTTAAAAAGAGACCCCCAGACCCCTGAATGTCAGCACTGTTTTTGGACAAGAAAGATTGTCTATATTAACAGAATAGACAATGAGGTTCAGGGACCCCTCTTTAGCATCTTTCAGGTATTAGAAATATGCGTTTGATATTCACATTTTCTTCTTTATGTCTGCTCACTATTCTGGGCTGGGTCCAGTGCGGGTCTTGCTCGGAATTCGAAGATGCTCTGGGGCGAAAAATCACCCTTGAGGGGCAACCCCAAAGGATCGTCTCTCTTGCCCCCAGCATTACCGAAACCTTGTATTATCTTGGGCTCGAAGATCGTGTGGTCGGCGTGACCCAATTCAGCTATTATCCACCGGAAGCCACCCTTAAGCCAAAGGTGGGAAGCTACGTGGATGTGAATGTGGAAAAGATCCTCACCCTATCTCCTGACCTGGTCATCGGCACAATGGATGGAAACGAGGCTGAGAAGGTCTATCTCCTGGAAGAGGCCGGGATAGCGGTTTTCATTGTCAATCCGCGGAATGTGAGGCAAGCTGTAGAGACCGTGGCTACAGTGGGTCATGTGTGTGGGGTTTCTGAAAAGGGTGCCGCTTTGTCTTTGCAGCTGTCTAAACGTGTGGACTATATCATAGAGAAGACCAGGGGAAAGAAGAAGCCCCTGGTCTTTCTGCAGATCAATCTGAAACCCATCATGACCGTGAATAAGAACACCTATCTCCACGATCTTATTCAACTGGCCGGTGGGGAGAACATCGCAAAAGACCAGCCCATCACCTATCCCAGAATCAGCCTGGAGGAAGTGATTCGAAAGAAGGCTGAGGTCATCATCATATCCTCTATGGATAGGGGAGGGCAGTTTCAAGAGGCGAAATTGGAGTGGCAGAGGTGGACGACCATCCCAGCGGTGAAGAATAAACGGGTCCATTTGATCGATTCAGACCTTGTAGACCGGCCCTCACCGCGCATCGTTGAAGGTCTTGAGATGATCGCCAGGTTGTTACACCCTGAAGCAGTGTGGGAATAAAGAAGGGTACAAGGTAAAAGGCGTAAGGCTTAAGGCCTGGCCTTGTGCCGTCGAAACATTGATTATGGACCCAACAATAAAAAACCCTTTAACTTATTCCAAGGTGCTGTTTTTCAGTCTGACGATGTGCGCCGTTCTCTTGCTGGTCGCTGCGGTCTCCCTGATGCTCGGTACTGCCGAGATCTCTCTGGGCCAGATTATGGGCCTCTTTTCCGGGAACCTTCAAGTGGACGATTCCGCAAGGCTTATCATCTTCAAAATCAGGCTCCCCAGGATAATCCTTGCCGGTCTTGTGGGTTTTTCTCTCTCATTGGGTGGTGTTGTCTTTCAAGCCATATTGCGTAATCCCCTGGCAGACCCCTTTATTCTCGGTGTCTCAAGTGGGTCGGCCTTTGGTGCCGTATTGGGCATCGTCTTTGGTCTTAGTTTCAGTCTGGGCATTCCTGTAATGTCTTTTGCGGGGGCTCTGCTGACCATCTATTTGCTCATGACCATAGGCGCCAGAAAAATGGGCATGGAATCTTCCACCATACTGCTCACAGGTGTGGTGATCAATGCCTTTTTTGGGGCGATCATTATGTTCTTTGTTTCTATCGCAACCGACTCTACGCTTCACTCCATGCTTTATTGGCTTTACGGGGACCTTTCGCAAAGCCGGTACACCCACCTTGTTTTTGTTGCCCCGATCCTGATCATTGCCTCTATTTTTCTCTACAGCTTCAGC
>CAZCCX010000132.1:0-6483 GCA_964497115.1 uncultured Desulfobacteraceae bacterium | reverse complement strand
AATCGATGTAGTCATCGAGGTTCTTGACGCTCGTCTGCCAATGAGCAGCGCCAATCCGATTCTGAGAGAATTGAATCGGGACAAGCCCTGTGTCAAAGTCCTGAATAAGGACGATTTGGCCGATCCCGAGGTGACCCAAGAGTGGGTAGGTCATTTTGAAAAGGAGGACGGGATTCGCGCCCTGCCTCTGGAAGCCAAAGAAACCCTTAGTGTGGCGCTTCTCCCCAAGCTTTGCCGAAGCCTGGCACCCCGTCGCGGCAAACCGGGAAAGCCTGTACGAACCATGGTGGTCGGCATTCCCAATGTCGGAAAATCGACCCTGATCAATACGCTGGCGGGAAAGCGCGTTGCCAGAGTCGGAAATAGACCCGCTCTGACCACCTGTCCACAACAGATCGATCTCCACAACCATATTCTCCTTTCCGACACGCCGGGCCTCCTCTGGCCTCGTCTGGAGGACCAGAAAGGGGCCTATCGGTTGGCGGTCAGCGGTGCCATCGGTGACAAAGCCGTCGATTATGTCGATCTGGCCCTGTTTGCAGCAGAGTTCATGGCGGTTCGGTATCCGGAACAGGTCATACACCGCTACAAGTTCGAGACAATGCCCGGGACCGCCACCGAAATCATCGACGAAATCGGTCGCCGCCGTGGTTGCCTGATCAGTGGTGGAGAGATCGATGTACAGCGGACCGCAGAGATTTTTCTGCGCGAATTGCGAGCTGGATGGTTGGGTCGGGTGAGTTTCGAGAGAGTCGAGGACATGGTTGTGGAGGAAAAAGAGGAAGACTTGAAGACCTGAATGCGGTCTCTGTATACTCTGTTCCTGTGGTGAAGAGCATTCAAACACTTGACTTGTATGCCGCTACTTGGGCAGCCTCTTGAGTCGTCTAGGGGAAGGAGTCTCCAAGAATCCGGCTGTAAGAGAGTTCATGAGAGGATATACTGCAAGGCATGACGGCGGTCCTTCCAGATCTAAGGGGGGTTATCAACATGAAGAGAGAATGAGAATGGCGAGGAAAGGGGGGGACCATAGCCAACAAGGAGTTCATCGAGATGTATTACCGTTACAACTTTGGAGAAAAGGCCGACAAAAAGATACGAAAAGGACTGTTGGGCAACTAGCGCCTCGTATCACAATTTCTGAGACCAATATTCAGGGTTCTTGACAGAATTCCCGGTTATTCTGATGTGCAATAAGGCACGGACTATTCTCTCAAGACGATATCTATAGGGGTCAGTGGCGGTGATCTGAACTTTGAGGGTTTAAGAGGCCGTTCCTTCTAAGCGAGCTATACATTCTGCCATAAGTTCTGGGGCGTAAACCCTCAAAGTTCAGATCACTGCGGGATTCAGTGGAACTCTTTTTGAGATATCGTCTTGAGAGAACAGCCCATGCCTCATTTCTTACTTGATTCGCGAATATATGATACAAGCTAAATACGCCTATGAATCAGTCAAGATGATACGGCCTCTTACGTTAGTCCATATTGGTCTCGAAGGGTCTCCGACAATTCTCTGACCACATCGAAAGCCTTTTCCACGGTTTCTTCCCAACTCTCCCGTGGCTACGAGCAGCGTCCTCGACTTCTGCAGCGTTAGGGCTTACCCGGTAACAGTCGCTTTCTGTTTTTCCTTCCCCTTCAGGCTCTTTTCAACAAAGACTTTCTCTCCGGTAAACGGATTCAGGCCCGTATAGTACATGAGGGTGGAATAGGTGGACGGAGTGGGCGTGAAGATCTGTACCTGTTCGGGTCTGATTTGCAGTTCTTCATTTACAAATTTCTTCAGCTTCCGCATATCATCGAGGCGGCATCCCGGGTGCGCGGCAATCAGGTAATAGGTCAGGAATTGTCTTTTTGAAACGGATCTTGACAGGGCGTCAAAGGTCTTTTTCAATTTAAGGAGGGACTCTACGCCCGGTTTTCCCATGAGTTCCAGCACATGATTTTCGGTATGCTCCGGGGCCACTTTTATCTGGCCGGACACGTGGTGTGACACGAGTTCTTGGAGATATGCCCTGCAGTGCTTTTGATCATTGAATAAGAGATCATACCTAAGGCCCGAAGCCACAAAGACCTTTTTGATGCGGCCGACCTTTTGAATCTTCTTTAGGAGCTCAAGTTGTCTGCCGTGATTGGGTTTCAGGGTCGGGCAGACCTTGGGAAACAGGCATCTTTTATCCGCGCAGCTCCCTTTTTCAAGTTTCTTCTTGCACTCAAAGCCGTACATGTTGGCAGTCGGGCCCCCAACATCCAGGATGTAACCCTTAAAACCGGGCAATCCCGCGATTTTTTCGGCCTCTCTCAGAATGGAGGGGATGCTCCGGGACTGGACCGTCCTTCCCTCGTGAACGGCAATCGCACAGAAGTTACATTCTCCGTAACACCCCCTGTGGGTGGGAATGGAGAACCTGATGGTCTCAAGGGCCCTGACACGGCCCTGTTTTTTATAGTAGGGATGTAGGTCTCTTTCAAAATCCAGATCATAGATCCTGTCAAGATCTCGAGTCGACATCAGAGGCGCGGGAGGGTTCTGGGCGAGGTATCGATTTCCATGCTTCTGAACAAGACCCTTGGCCGTGACGGGATCGTTGTGGCAATAGAATGTCTGAAAGGCCTGGATAAACTTCTCTTTGTCCTTCAAGACCTCTTCATAAGAAGGGAGTTCGATATAATCATCCGGCTTCTGTTTGGAGATATAGCAGACCCCTCGGATATCCCGGAACTCTTTACCGGCATCCATGGCCTTTGCCAGGTTGACAGCGCTTTTTTCCCCCATGCCGTAGACGAGGATGTCGGCTTTTGAATCAAAAAGGATCGATCCGCGAATGCGGTTTGATTTGAAATCAAAATGAGTGATTCGTCTCAGGCTGGCCTCGATCCCTCCCAGCACGATCGGCTTGGGACTGCCTTTGAAGTGTTGTTTGATTAGGTTCGTGTAAACGATTGTTGCCCGATCAGGTCTCCGGTCATTGATCCCACCGGGCGTGTAATCATCGCTTTTTCTTCGCTTTCCTGTGGCCGTGTAGTTTGCGACCATAGAATCAACCGATCCGGCCGTCACACCCCAGAAGAGTCTTGGCGGACCGAGTCGTTTGATATCGTTATCCGATTTCAAATCGGGCTGGGCGATGATTCCGACCTTGAAACCGGCATTCGAAAGGGCATGTCCGATAACGGCCGATCCGATATAGGGGGAATCAATATAGCTGTCACCGGAGACAATGATGATATCAAGCTGGTGCCATCCGAGTTTTTCCTGCTCTTCTCTTGTTGTGGGAAGAAAGGGCATTAGAGTCTATTGGTTGGACGCCGACACAGAGACATAGTCTTCAAGGTTTGGTAAATTTTTCTGTTATCCATTGTCTGTTTCCGCCAGTTTTTTGATATACCGGAAAAGTGCCCTTGAAGATTTGGGGGGCTTTTTCTCATGGAGCTCTTTTCTTGCGTTCCTCACCAGTTGACGCAACCTTTGTCTGTCCGCTCCAGGAAACTTTTCCAGAATCTCCTCAATGGGAGAATCCTTTCCGTTGATCAGGTCATTCCGCCATGTCTCAATCATGTGAAACTCAGCATCCCGGACGCTCCGGCCCCGATCAATTTCATGGAGTGCATCATTGATTGGGGCCACATTGATCTTCCGCATCAAGGATCCGATAAACTGAATCTGCCGCTTTCTTGCCCCATGGGCCTCAGTTTTTTTTGCAAATAAGACGGCCTCCATAAGCTGATCAGGCATGTCGATCTCTTTGATCTGATCATGGGAGAGCTCTACAAGTCGCTCCCCTGTCTTTTGAAGGGATTTCACTTCCCGTTTGATCTGCGAACGGCTTTTAACCGGCTCCGAGATCCCAAGTGTGTCGGAATGGTTTTTCTTATTGGATGCCATTCTGATTCATCTTCCGTCAGCATTCCGGGTTGTGCACAAAAGTTAGATACTGTTTCTTACGTCAGTTTATATCGATCTCGAAGGGTCTCCGACATCTTTTTAACCACATCAAAGGCCTTTTCCACGGTTTCTTCCCCGTCCGGGTTGATCAGACAGCAAGTCGCCGGGGAGAGCAGACTTCGGGACAAGAGGAACTCTCGGTCAATGCCCTTCTTATCAAGGGCCAACCATACGTCTTCAAGCCTTGAAATAAGGGAAGGAATGTCTTCTTTTTCAAAGGGCTCGAAATTGGTGGGAACGATGCCCCAGACAAGGGTTCCGCCATGATCCAGGAACTTCCGCATAGACTTGGCGTAGGATACAAAGATCTCGTTGTTCGTATAGATATCAAGGGATAGGATATCCAGATCCATGCCCAAGAGGAAATCCCAGTCCGGATTTCCGCACAGATGCACTCCGCGCGGCCTTTCAATCATGGTGAAGAACGAATCCATATCTTCCCTGGCCCCTTGATCTCCGTAACCCGACATGGCACTCCAGAGGAACTGAAGCCCAGGTTCATCAACAAACATAAAGGCATTGGGGTTCTTCTCCTTCAGCCTTTCCAACTGAACATTGACCCTCCTGGCCATAAAATCGAGCATGACCGGCCTGACGGTATCGTTAAATAAAATAGGACGGTCGTTTTCATCCACAACATTAAACCCAAAGCTGATGGGACCTTCCAGTTGACCACGTATTGCGGGTCTCTTGGCGAGATCCAGATCCAGAAAACGATGGTATACCACGGAGTATGTTTCGCTGATGTCATAGTATTCAGGATCGTCAAAATGGCTCACGGCCTCTTCCAGTTCTTCCAGGAATTTCTCTGTAGAGAACCTGAGAGTCCTTGCTTCCATGTTGAGTAGAATGCCTGGAAAGTGTTCCGAGGCTTGAACATACATGTCTTCGTAATAATTGTAATGGGGCAATTGGGGCCAGAAGGGGATATCCATTGAAAGGGCCACTTCAAGGGCCTTGTCCACATCCTTATGGGGCATGACGGCCATAGCCGTGGTAAGAAGGTTTCCGGGAATGGGCATGGTGTTTCCTGAAATTGGGTTGAAGGTCGAAGGCTAAAAACTGAAGTAGAGGACTGAAGCAAGTATTCTGATATAGCCTTCTCTATTTTCTTTGCTTTTTGACCACCGTAAGCAGCATCTTGAAGCGTTTTACGGCGTCTACTGAATGGGGAATATCCGCAGGCATGACGACAACCTCTCCTGCCGTGGCAACCACCTCCTTGTCATCAATAGTCAGCGACACTTCCCCATCCAACACCTGCACCATGGCGTCTCCGGCTGCAGCATGGGTGCTAAGGCCTTCCCCTTCATCAAAGGCGAAGAGGGTCAGGCTCATGGCCTCATTCTGAGCAAAGGTGCGGCTTACGACTCTCCCTTTCTCATAATCCACCAGATTGACGAGGGGGAGAGGCTCTGAATAATCTATGTTTTTGATCAGTCCCTGCTCTTCCATCATCTCAACATTCCTTTCCATATGCATGTCACGAAATCCCGAAAGTCTCCAAGAGAAAGAGGGCTATTCCTCAACGGCTTTTCTCAGGCATTGTAGAATCAACTCATCTTTTCAACCCCGACCAACTCTGCATGCAGCGCTCGATTTCTTTGGCGGCGGCCTTCGGATCCTGGGGCGCGACACAGGTCATGGCACTGACCCCGGCCAATCCCAATTTGATAAATTCTCGTCTTTTCATACTGGTCCCCCTTTTCCTCTCGTTTTGGTCCTTTACTCTGTTCACAAATGCCATTTGAGAAAATAGATTCCTCCGGGTTTACTCGGGGGAATCTATTGAGTGGATTTGATTAGAGAACACTAGTCTTCTAACGTGATCTGGGCGGAGTGTCAAGGTGAAGCAAAGGGAAGGGGATGGAAGATGCGGACTTTCCATGAAACCCACCTCGCCGCCAAGGGCGAGGTGGGCCATTGTCAGAGGTTGTCATTCCTTTACGCCCTGCTGTTTACCGGTAATATATACTTCCCCTTCTCCGACGTATTCGTCTCCATTCTCCATTGTTATGACCACCTCGGGGTAATTGTAGACATCGCCGTCCAGACAACTTTGAACCTTCAAGAGATCTTCCAGACTAAATCTCAAGATTAAGTTCCCCAGACTGTCACGCGTTGCCTTAATGTTTGGAACGGAATCTAAACATTCGTTGAAATAGATAAATAGCGAATCTCCATTGGCCACAAAATTAGAATATTTCATTCCAGTCAAAACACGAACATCGCCTAATCTCTCACTCGAAATATTGATGATATTCGGAGAGAAATCAACATCGAGATCATATTCCGCCCCGTGACAGACAATGGGTGAATATAAAGCAAATGAAATAATGGCAATACAGACAAGGAACAGCAATTCGATTTTTTTGCATAGGGATTTTTCCATCTTTGTACTCCTTTCAGTTTGTTTGTTGGATGTTTGTCATGACCAAAAAGTCTCTTTCGTTTCCAGAATGAAAAATTGTCTGCCTAATCTAGTGTCGTGTCCCAGAAGTAACTCGAATAAAAAAGTACCTACTGCAGATTCAA
>CAZCCX010000131.1:0-6511 GCA_964497115.1 uncultured Desulfobacteraceae bacterium | reverse complement strand
AAAAGCGAAAGAAGATTGTTGAACCTGTCTTTGGTCAAATAAAGAACAGTGGATTCACAGGTTTTTGTTTACGGGGTTACGAAAAGGCAAGTGGAGAATTTTCGTTAGCTTGCGCGGTTCACAACTTCAAGAAGGTTGTAAGAGCCATGATAGGTGGGAAGGTATGTCTTGAATCAAAGAGATTAACTCCAATGGTTGCCTAAGAAGGGCAACCGGGACTGAATTTGGCGGAAAAAGCAGGTTTTCTGAGATCTTTTTCCTCTATTTTCAAAAATGTCCGTCTCTTCGACTATCTGGTCTCAATCTTCAAATACCAATTTCTTTATAACCGTGAATTGTCGGACAGCCTCCTAGAGGGATTATTCGGCTAACGCACCATATATAGCGCTCAGGGAGCCCACAAACAATATGTCAAAAGCTGAAAGCCAAAAAATAGAAATCGACCTTCTCATGCAGGCCATAGCCAGGAAATATGGATATGATTTCAGAAACTATGCGAAGGCCTCCATAAAACGACGAATCATGAATGTCCTCTCTACGTCCGGGCTCAAAACGATCTCTGAGATGCAACACAAGGTTCTCTACGACAAACAGTTTTTTGAAACCCTACTTTTGAAGCTTTCCGTAAATGTCACCGAGATGTTTCGAGACCCATCCTTTTACACGGCCCTCAGGAGAGAGGTCATTCCTCAACTGAAACCCCGTCCGTTCATAAAGATATGGCATGCGGGGTGTGCGACTGGTGAAGAGGTCTATTCCATGGCTATCCTCCTGAAGGAGGAGAACCTCTATGAAAAGTCATGGATCTATGCGACGGACTTTAATGAACAGGTCCTCAAAAAGGCAAGAGAGGGAATATATCCCATCGATATGTTGAAGAAGTACTCCTCCAACTACCAAAGAGCTGGAGGTGCCGCATCACTTGCAGATTACTATACAGCTCGTTATGATTTCGTCATCATGGAGAACTCCCTAAAAAGGAATATCGTCTTCTCCGATCACAACTTGGTCACAGATGGGGTTTTTGCTGAAATGGACCTCATCCTGTGCAGGAATGTATTAATATATTTTGACACCAAGCTGCAAAATCACGTGTTCAGGCTTTTTCGAGACAGCCTCTGTGATAAGGGCTTTCTTTGCATGGGTTCCAAGGAAACGGTCAAATTCTCGGAATACGCAGACGATTTTGAGGATGCTGTGGGTAAGGAAAAGATTTACAGAAAGAAATAACTCAGTCATGACAAACGATCCTGAGAAGAGAGAATGAAATACGAGGCAATAGTCATGGGCGTTTCCGCAGGAGGGATGAGTGCCTTAAGCACAGTCCTATCACGTCTTCCGGCTGATTATGCCCTTCCTATTATTGTCGTCCAGCATATGGACCCCAACTCCCGTGGTTATCTGCCCGACCATCTGGATCGAAAATGCAACATACAGGTTAAAGAAGCTGAAGAAAAGGAAAACATCATGGGCGGGGTCGCCTATATTGCCCCGCCGAATTATCACTTGCTGTTGGAAGAAGATCGAACATTCTCATTATCTGTTGATGATGCAGTCAATTACTCAAGGCCCTCCATTGATGTCATGTTTGAATCGGCTGCCGATGTATACAGAAGAAGACTCGTGGGGGTGGTTTTGACTGGTGCAAATGCTGACGGTAGTAACGGACTAAAAAAGATAAAAGCGATAGGAGGTCTGGCTGTTGTGCAGGATCCGGCGACGTCTCATGTGGATTATATGCCTAAAGCTGCGATAGCTTCCACAAAAGTGGATCATATTCTATCCCTTGAGGAAATCGCTAGCCTTCTCACGGAGTTGTCCAATTCTTCCCGTGCGGATGAAATAAAGCCATGAACGAAATAGTAAGAACAAATGTACTCATTGTAGATGACAGGCCGGAAAATCTGTTGGCCTTGGAGAGCCTTCTGGAAAATCCTTCCCTGAATATCTTGAAGGCGAACTCTGGCAACGAGGCCCTAAGTCTCGTCCTGCAACATGATTTTGCCCTGGTCCTCCTTGATGTCCAGATGCCGGAAATGGACGGCTTTGAAACAGCCGAACTGATGAGGAGCAGTAAAAAGACAAAACACATCCCCATTATCTTTGTGACGGCAATCAGCAAGGAACAACAACATATTTTCAAAGGTTACGAGGCGGGGGCCGTGGATTACCTGTTTAAGCCGTTGGACCCGCATATCTTGCAGAGCAAAGTCAAAATATTTCTTGACTTGCATAGACAGAAGATGTCTCTCGAACAGACCACTGCGGATCTCACAAAGACCAACGAGAAGATCTTAGAACAACAAAAACAGCTTGAAGAGACAAACCAGCAACTAGAGGATGCCATCTCAAAGGCAGAATCAGCCAGCAAGGCCAAGAGCGCCTTTTTAGCCAACATGAGTCATGAGATCCGAACCCCCATGAACGGGGTCTTAGGTTTTACCGATATGCTTCTTGATACGGATCTGGGTGAAGAGCAGCTCGACTACGCGAGAACGATAAAGAGAAGCGGCCATGCCCTACTTTCCCTGATTAATGATGTCCTTGATCTTTCCAAGATCGAGGCAGGCGAAATGGATTTTGAGCAGACTGAATTTGACCTGGAGCTTCTTGCCTACGATGTCTGTGAGCTCATTCGACCCAGGGTCACGGAAAACGAGGTTGAGCTTCAATGCCGTGTTGGGGACAATGTCCCCTCACACGTAAAGAGCGATCCGCTGAGGGTGCGGCAAGTGCTTACCAACCTGATGGGCAATTCTGCCAAGTTTACCGAGTCTGGTGTTATATCGCTTTCCCTTGACATTGAAGAGGACAAAGACGATCAGTTGAAATTTCATGTTATGATTCGCGACACGGGAATCGGCATTCCTGAAGACAAAATGGGAAATATTTTTAACCCCTTTGAGCAGGCTGATACATCTACGACAAGAAAGTACGGGGGGACGGGTTTAGGTTTGTCCATATGTAAGCAGATATCAAATCTTATGGGCGGCGACGTATGGGCGGAAAGTGAAATAGGTGAAGGGAGCAACTTTCACTTTACCGGCTGGCTTGGAAAAATCGAAGGCAAAGAGAGCAAGAGATTTGTTCCCGGAACCCTCTCCGGCAAGAAGGTCCTTATTGTGGATGATAATCAGACCAACCTGGATCTATTTACGCAGGTCTTGAGGTCGGCTGACATGAAAACGGTTGCACTGAAATACCCAAAGCAGACCCTACCTGAGTTGCAGAAAGCCGTGGAAGAAGGAACTCCTTTTGACATTTTTTTGACTGACATACAGATGCCGGAGATCAGTGGGTATGATTTGGGAGAGCAAGTTCGTGGTGCTCAACAGCCATTCTCGAACATCCCTTTGATTGCACTTTCTTCTTCAATGGAGAGAGACACCAAGAGATGTGAAAAAATTGGGTTTGACGGATTCTTGAGTAAACCTGTTCACAGAGACAAACTCTACCGGATGATGGAGAGGATCGTCGCAGAAAGGGGACACGAACAAGATGGGATCACCAAGCAGAAAATCATGACCCAATATACTGTTCGTGAGGATATGAAGCATTCTGTCAGTATCCTGCTGGCCGAAGACAACCCGGTCAATCAAAAGCTGGCAACGATCATGCTGACCAAGGCCGGGTATAAAGTGGATGTGGCCAATGATGGTGACGAGGCTGTTAACAAATACACCACATCTCCTGAGGATTTCGACCTGATCCTCATGGATGTTCAGATGCCCCTGATGGACGGCATCGAAGCCACACAGACAATTCGCAGTTGGGAAAACAAAACAAACGGGACGGGGACGGCATCGGAAGCCGAAACCCAAGATCAGAACACTGGAGCAAATAAGGTACCGATCATTGCCGTGACAGCTGCAGCCATGAAGGGTGATAAAGAGAGGTGTTTTGAAGCTGGAATGGATGACTATATCTCAAAACCCATCAGACGAGAGCAGGTCTTTGAGGTTCTTGCCAAACACGTCTTTAGCAAGGAGGCGTCATGACCCTGGAAGGGCCTCCAGTGAAATAGAGCTTCTTCATCACTCGGCCCGCAAGGCCTGGATAGGGTCCAACCTTGCCGCGCGGCGGGCCGGTAGGATGCCAGAGAGAAGACCGATCAAAGCGGCCGAGGCTTCAGACAGCAAGACATAAGACCAGGGGGTATGGGTGGGAAGCGCCGGCACAGTCGCTCCGATAAGCCACGCGCCCCCTGCGCCGATGATAAGCCCGACAAGCCCGCCTATGCTGGCCAGAGCCACGGCTTCACCAAGAAACAGGATAAGAACCTGCCTCTGTCCGGCGCCAACGGCACGAAGAAGGCCGATTTCCGCAGTGCGCTCGTTGACAGCGATGGTCATGATGGTTAGAATCCCTACCCCTCCCACCAGCAGAGAAATGGCCCCCAACGCCCCCACCGCAAGTGTCAGGACATCCAGAATAGCTCCAAGCACATCCATCATCTGCTCTTGTGTGACAATCGTGAAGTCTTCCGAGCCGTGGCGGGCACTGAGAAGTTCTTTGACCCTTTTTACCACAGTCTCGCTGTCGGCGCCGGCGCTGTAGACCAGATCGATCTCCGCCAGGCTCTCGTTATCAAACATGTCCATGGTGCGTTGGGCAGGAATGTAGACGGCATCATCCAGATCAAAGCCCAACATCTGCCCTTTGCTTTCCATCACCCCGATGACCCTGTAGCGCTCCCCACCAATGCGGATACGCCTCCCAAGAGGCGACTGGGTCCCGAAAAGCTCTTCACGGACTTTACTCCCCAGAACCACAAAGGCGCGAGGGCTTCTGGGGTCGTCATTAGGCAGAAATCGCCCCGTGGCCACCCTCAAGTTCCATACCTCAGGGACATCCGGCCCCGTCCCGATAATCCATGTCCGTCTACTACGTCTGCCAAATTCTACAGCGGCATTTCCCTGCATGACAGGCACAACGGCAGTCACCTGAGGAACTTCTGTCAGCGCCAAGGAATCATTGATGCTTAAGGGGCGCACATTGCTGACCACCCCCCCGAGAGAGATCCCTGCTGTGATTTCTCTGCCTGGGGCAATACCAATAATGTTGGTTCCGAACTGCGTAAACTCAGCGAGCACATAATTGTGCACGCCTTTTCCAAGAGAGGTAAGAAGGACGACCGACGCGACCCCCACCGCAATACCCAGGGCCGTAAGAAAACTCCTCATTCGGTATCCACGAAGGGCGCCTAAAGCCAGTTTAAGGGAATCTCTGAAGATCATATTTCACCTACCTTCGCGACAGGGCCTGTACCGGATCGAGTTTTGCGGCCCTGTGGGCGGGGAAGGCCCCGAAGATCAGGCCCACGGTCAGTGAAACGCCCAAGGAAATCCAAAGAGCCCACAGGGGGATGGCAACGGGAAAGGCCGGAAAGAGACGCGCCATGACCCACATCCCGGAATAGGCCAGACCCAACCCGAATCCGGCCCCAAGCAGGGAAAGCATGGCCGATTCGGCCAAAAACACCCCCAGGATTTGCCCTTGGGGGGCACCCAATGCCTTTAGAAGTCCGATCTCCGAGGTCCGTTGTGAGACGGCAATCAGCATCACATTCATGATTAAGATGCCGGCCACGCTCAGGCTGATAGAAGCGATGCCGGCCACGGCAAGGGTCAAGGTCAGAAGCAAGTCGTCAAAAGTGGCAACCAAGGCATCCTGGGTAATAATGGTCACATCGTCTTCTCCTTCGTGTCGATCGCGAATAATGCGCCGGATCGCCTCTTCGGCCGCGGGAATCGCCTCACGGCTACCGGCCTCAACTAAGATCCGAAAAAGTGAGGCCGTATTAAACAGATTCAAGGCTGAAGCCACGGGGATCACCACCACGTCTCCCATGTCGAGCCCCATGGATTGACCTCTCTTTGCCATGATCCCCGTGACCCGAAACCGGCGGTCTCCAATACGGACCCAGCTTCCCAGGGCAGACTTCTGACCAAAAAGCTCTCTTTTCAACTTGTATCCCAACACGCACACCGCCGTCATTCTTGTGGGATCGCCTTCCGGGATAAAGCTCCCTTGGGACAAGGAGAGTTGACGGACTTGATACAATGCCGGCGTAGAGCCCAGGACCATGACTTCCCGTTCCCGCTCTCTCCAAGAGACCGGGGCAGTCCCCAAAGCGATAGGAGCAACACTTCGGATGGCGGAACTGCGATTCAGGACCAGGGCATCTTCCAGGGTCAGATCCCGAGCTGTCTTTCCCAAAAGGGGAGGGGTACTGCCGACGGTCTCAAACCGGCCGGGAAGAACGATGAGTATGTTCGTGCCCATGGACCCAAACTGGTCAATGACGTATCTACGGGCCCCTTCTCCGAGGGCGGTCAGGAGCATCACCGATGCAATGCCGATGGACATGGACAGGAGCATCAAAAACGTCCTGGTGGGAGAGTGTGATAAGGCGCGAAAACTGAATTGAAGAACGTCCTCTGTTTTCATGATGTTTACCCTAACGCTGCAAAAGTTGAGGATGCTGTAGATCCGCGGCGTCAAGGGTGAA
>CAZCCX010000130.1:0-6514 GCA_964497115.1 uncultured Desulfobacteraceae bacterium | reverse complement strand
ATCCTCTTTCTTTTGTGGTGAAGAAGGGAGTAAAGAGGTGAAGGAAGGCTTTTTCGGTGAATCCCTCGCCCGTATCCCTGACACTCATCTTTACGACTTCCTGTCTTGGTTCAGAGCGATTGCCGCTATTCAATACGTCGGCACTGACATGAACCATCCCTCCTTCAGACATGGCCTCGCAGGCATTCAGAAGTAGATTCCATAGTATTTGCTTTATCTGCTCAGGATCAGATTCAAGGATGATATCTTTCTTGAAGTCAACTATCACCTGTATCTTTTTAGACCAGTTTTCACTGTTTCTAAAAAGCTCTACCGATTCAGAGGTCAGTTGATAGAGATCGAATTTTTGAAAATTGGAGGGCTTGGGTCTGGCGAAAATAAGGAAATCGTTTATCAGACGGTTCAGTCTGCCTATTTCCGTCAGAACAATGTTCATAAGCCGATTGTTGACATCATGTTTTTCCAGACCTTCGCTGAGCATCTGAATCGACCCGCTGATAGATGCCATGGGGTTTCGGATCTCATGGGCTATCCCTGCGGCCAGTTGACCGATAAGCGCGAGATCCTCAACTTTTTTCATCTCCTCTTCAATTTGTCTAACCTCAGTCATATCCTGAAAAAACAGGATTTTCCCTTTCTGCTCTTCGTTTGGAAGCTTGAGAGGTGAAATAGAGAAGCGGAGAAAGATCCTCTTTCCATCCTCTCTTACATAGGGGAGGTCTATGAATGGATGGGGTGCTCTTGGCTGTTGCTGAGTGGAGTCTTTTCTACTGTCCAAGTACTCCGCGACAAAAGGGAGTATCTCCGTGATCTGTCTCCCTATAGCCCGACCAGGCTTGACTGCAAAGACATCTTCTGCGGCCGGATTGAAAAGGATCACCCTGTTCTGGTCATCAATGGTGATAACGCCGGATATGATACTTCTTATAATCCTCTCATTGAGAGCCTCCAATGTGTCGATATCGTCTTGTTTGGCCTTGAGTTCAACTCGGCCTTTTCGTGCCTGTTCAGAAAGAAAACTGCTGAGGAAAGCGACGAGGAAAAAGGCGCCACTATTAACAATCACATTAAAGAGGATATACAGGCCTTGGCTTTCAGCAGAGTAGACTGTCATAGGAGGGCTGAAGGGTTGAATTACATTGTAATAGTTCAAACCTAGTAAAAGGCCATAGAGTATACTGCTGATCGAAGCCACGATCAAACCGCCCTTGCGATAAAGGAGGATGCTGGCGCTGATGATGGCAAGGAAATAGAGGAAAGAGAATATGCTTTCCGCACCTCCTGTGGCATAAACAATGGTTGTGGTGAGAACCGTATCCAGAAGAAGCTGGATATAGGCCAGTTTGATGAGGTGCTTTTTAAATCTAAGAAGAATAATGTAGACAAAGGTAGAGAAATAGATGGTGGCGATAAGGAAGTAATGGAATGTCTGAATATCCCCGAAATAGGTCTTTGTCTGCTTTACCTGGATCAAGATGGATACACCCAGGAGAAGAGAGACGAGGAACACCCTCAGAAACATCAGTTTCTGAAGGCGGTTCGACAGTTCTAAATGTGAAATGTGGGGCCCTGTATCGATCATAAGGAAAGAATCTATCCCATGGCAGCGGCCATTTGGAAGATGGGTAGGTACATGGCTATAACCAGTCCACCGATGGCCCCTCCCAGAAACAGCATAAGCAAGGGTTCCAGCATGGAAGTCAGGGCATCCACCGCGGTATCCACCTCGTCATCATAGAAATCGGCGATCTTGTTCAGCATGGTATCAAGGGCTCCCGTGGCTTCGCCAACCGAGATCATTTGGACAACCATACCTGGGAAGATATCTGTCTCAGATAAGGGGTCGGCAATGGTCTGCCCTTCGGCAATGCTGGCTCTGACCTCAAATATGATTTCTTCGAGAACGACATTGCCCGACGTCTTGGCAACAATTTCCAGAGAATCCAATATGGGCACACCACTCTGGATCATGGTGCCCAAGGTCCGTGAAAACCTTGCGATAGCTGTTTTCTTGAGCAGATCGCCGAATACGGGCAACTTCAAGTAAATGCTATCGGTAGTCTTGCGGCCGCCTTTGGAATTTCTATATTTCTTGAATGCGATGATCAAAGCCACGAGGGCTACGATCACCCAATGAATATTCCCTTTCATGAACCGGCTCATATTCACCACCAGTTGGGTTGGCCCGGGGAGGGCCGCACCAAAACTGGCAAACATCTCCTCAAAAACTGGAATAACAAAAATCAGAATAACTGCAATGACCAGAATGGCGATGGCCACCACGACCGCTGGATAGGTCATGGCCCCTTTGATACGTTTTTTCAGGGCCTCCGACTTTTCAATGTAATCTGCCAGCCGTCTCATGATGGTATCCAAGATACCGCCCACCTCACCTGCAGCAACAAGGTTTACAAAGAGAGAATCGAAGACTTTGGGATGTTTCTTCAGTGCCTCTGCAAGGGTGGAGCCCCCTTCCACATCTTTCGTGATTTCCTTGAGGATCCCCCTGAAAGTTTTGTTTTCCATTTGCTCAGCCAAGATCGTGAGTCCTTGGACCAGGGGGAGCCCCGCGTCAATCATGGTGGAAAACTGTCTGGTAAAGACTACAATGTCTTTATTCGTAACTTTCGGCTGCATGAAGGCGACATTTTCAAAGATATCCTTTGGTTTCGGCTTTATCTTGTTGACGGTGAGGTTTCGTCTTTTGAGTTGGCTAAGGGCTATTCTTTCGTCGGCAGCTTCCAGTTCACCTTTGAGCTTTCTGCCTTTTTTTGTTTGCGCAACATATGAATAGATTGGCATCAGGGAGCCTCCCTTTTGGCTTTATCTATAAAAAATAAGAATAAGTTAGTTATTTTAATCAATTATGTCGGATATGTCAAGCCATCTATGGCCGATGCGTTTTAGACGAAGGTTTCCTGGGCAAGTAGGAAGATGGACTATAGGAAGTTGTCTGTTTACCTCGTATTCAAGGTACCCACTTCGTCGTTTGTACTTGACAACATACTCACATTCAATGTTATATGATGGCCTCAATTGTTAAAGATGATGTATGGTGATCCCTTCCAGTGAGGTCATCTCGAGGTCAAATCCGGAAGAAGCCGTCTGCTTCCGTTTCCCGGCGGGCATAACCTGGTGTGGAGAGGTCACCTCTCTATACCAGACAGCATCATGTGAGACAATTCATAATCCTGTAAAATAGAATATCAAAAGGAGGGACTTACTGTGAGTGACATTACTGCTCCCATGGGAGGAAAAGTAATCAATGTTTTGGTCGGTGTGGGTGACTCAGTCAACGAGAATGATGAGCTTCTGATTCTTGAGGCCATGAAAATGGAGTTGCCTGTTGTGGCAATGTCATCAGGTACGGTGAAAGAGGTGAAATGCAACAAGGGCGATGCGGTTGAAGCAGATGCTGTGTTGATCGTATTGGAGTAAGGACAGGGGAGATAAGCGTATATATTTACTTGCCGACAACCTTCTCTGTGCGCGAATGATGTGCCATTCTTTTCGTATGGACACGATAGAAAACTCAAAGAGCGGAGAGGAGAAACAGGGATGAGAACCGGGGGGTAGTCGGAAATGCATTGATCAACAGCAGGCCAAAGGCAAAATGACCGGAAGGGAGAGGGGCGATTATCTCTTTGAATGATAGCAATAGGAGGTCCGCAGGCTCTCAAGCTGCGGTCTTTTGTTTTGCCTTATCAGCCTTTTGGACCAAATAGGAAATAATCTTTCCCGAAAGGCTCATCCCCAGGAGAAGGATCATCAGGACCATGAAAACGGCGATATATCGCAGGACCAGGGTCCCGATAATCCACGTCCAGTTGTCTTTCGCAATGATAATGGAGGCAGGAGTTTCATTTTTCGTAATGGTAATGGAGTGCCATTTTAGCCTTCCGTCATCTTCAATATAGGTGGAGTTCTTCCAGTTTCGGAACTTGATGTCTTCGTGCTCTTTCAGGGCCTCTTTATAGTACTTGACGATCTCATCATGGGTGAGGGGGGTCGTCATCTCCAGGCGTGCATCGGTTTGCAGGCTTACCTTTCCTTTCGGAACAGGAGCCCCAAGAAAATCCTCGGCAAAGGCAGACGAGGAAAGAACGATGGAACAGACCATCAACGCTAATATTATTTTTTTCATTTTACTACCTTCATATTTAGCTGTAACTCGGAAAAGATTCATGTGGTGTGCCCGGTTCAGATATTCCATCATGGGTGTCTCCCCATCAGTCGAACATGGCGATAAACATGCCTGCTGCTGCGGCTGATCCGATTACGCCCGCCAGATTTGGGCCAATGGCGTGCATCAAGAGAAAGTTGCTCCGATCATATCGCGTGCCCTGCGTCTGGGAGACCCGTGCGGCCATGGGTACGGCCGAGACCCCAGCGGAGCCGATGAGCGGGTTCATCTTCTCCTTGACGAACAGGTTCATGATCTTGACCGTTAGGATGCCGCCCATGGTGCAGACTCCAAAGTCAATGAGGCCCAGCCCGAAAATAAAGAGGGGCTTCCAGCTCAGGAAGTTGTCCGCATGCATCGTGGCCCCAACGGAAAGCCCCAGGAAGAGGGTCATGATGTTCATAAGGGAGCCTTGAGCGGTGTCGGTGAGCCGATCTACCACGCCGCATTCCTTCATCAGGTTGCCCAGCATGAACATTCCCATGAGAGGGATGACTGCGGGTACCAGGAGGGCGACAATTCCGGCCGTGACCAGGGGGAAGAGCATCTTTTCCTGCTTCGATACGGGCCGGAGTTGCCTCATTCGGATTTTCCTCTCATCGGCCGTGGTCATGAGTCTCATGATGCCGGGCTGGATCAGGGGCACCATGGCCATATAAGAATAGGCCGCAAGGGCGTTGGCCCCAAGCAACTGGGGGGCCAAGTGCTGGGTCAGGTAGATGGTCGTCGGTCCGTCGGCCCCGCCAATGATGCTCACAGAGGCCGCTTCCTTGAGGGTGAAACCGGCTAGGACCGTTCCGGTAAAGGTGATGAACACACCGAGCTGGGCGCCAGCGCCGACGATAAGGGTCTTAGGATTGGCGATGAGGGGACCGAAATCGGTCATGGCCCCGAGACCAAGAAAGATGATGCATGGAATGATTTCCCACTCCAAGCCGTAATGGTAAAAGACTCGCAGTAGTTCCCCGTGCCCGTCGGTCCATCCCATCAAAGGGACGAGAGGAAAATTGACGATAAAGATTCCGAAACCGATGGGCAGAAGAAGGAGGGGTTCATAGTCTTTCTTAATGGCTAGCCACATAAATAAGCATCCAACAGCCCACATGATGACGAGGTTCAATTGAAAATTGAATACGCCGGTGAGGTAGAGCATCCCGTGCAACATATCCAAAATTTCGTTTAGGGTCATGGTTCGTTACTCCAGTCATGAGTTCATAAAACATTTCTCGAAGCCTTCCATTGGTCGAGAATGGTTATAGCACGGCTATAATAAAGCTACATTTCATTGTCAAGGATATTCTTGTGTGGCGCGCATTTCTGCAATGAAACAGGTCTTATCCTCTTGATTTCTCAATTACCGCAACGGTTTTTGTTTTCTTCGGCTGTGGGTCGGGGGTGTTGATTGAGTAAGGGGCTCAGGGAATCTCCGGTCACCGGACTCCGTACGGATATAGAAATCGTTTGACAGATGTTCCTGTAATGCAATAGTTTTCAGCTGATAAAACTGACTGGATGACTGGGGGACAACACATGCCTGACCATGAAGATCTAAAACTTGTGGCCGAAGATTTTGAAGACTGGTCTGAGAAAACCGAGGCAAAGCTAGCCAAACGGCCGGAGCGGGAAGAGGTGTTTGTCAATGCCTCGGGAATTCCAATCAAAAGACTATATACCCCTCTGGATCAAAAGGAGATGGCTTATGCCTCTGATATAGGGTTCCCGGGAGAATATCCTTTCACCAGGGGTGTTCAACCCACCATGTACAGAGGAAGATATTGGACCATGAGACAGTATGCAGGTTTTGCGTCTGCCGAAGAATCAAATAAACGGTATCGGTTTCTGCTTGAACAGGGGCAGACAGGCCTATCTGTCGCCTTTGATCTTCCCACCCAGATAGGATACGACTCAGACCATGAAATGGCCATGGGCGAGGTGGGAAAGGTCGGTGTGGCTATCGACTCACTCAAAGATATGGAGACCCTGTTCAACGAGATTCCTCTTGATAGGGTGAGCACCTCCATGACGATTAATGCGCCAGCCTCCGTTCTGTTGGCTATGTATTTGGCGGTTGCGGAACAGCAGGGGGTTGCCGCTGAAAAACTGAGGGGGACCATTCAGAACGACATATTAAAGGAATATTCTTCCAGGGGAACCTATATTTTCCCTCCCCAACCCTCTATGCGGATTATCACGGACATCTTTTCTTATTGCGCTGAAAGGGTCCCTCAATGGAACACGATCAGCATCAGCGGGTATCATATCAGAGAGGCAGGATCCACGGCGGTTCAGGAAATCGCGTTCACCTTGGCCAACGGGGTTGCTTACGTGGAG
>CAZCCX010000129.1:0-6539 GCA_964497115.1 uncultured Desulfobacteraceae bacterium | reverse complement strand
GGCGGCGACCGGAGCAAAGACGTCGCGTCCATGAAAAGTATGGCTGATAGGGGGGCGGAAATAGACCCTGTTAGTGAGATGGATGATTTTTGCCTCTTCATAATCCTCTAGGACGGGCCAGAAGATCCCGTTATCCGGTCCCACAAAGAAATGCTCTCCTGCTTCCAGGCCAATGAGCCGTCTGTCTGTCCCCACACCCGGGTCTACCACGGCCACATGAATCGTGCCTTTGGGAAAGAAGGAGAAGGCCTCGTGGAGGAAACTGGCCGCTCGAATGATAGAACCAGCCCGAATCTGATGGCTTATGTCCACGATCCGTGCCTTTGAATGAATGGAGAGGATGACACCTTTCATCATGGCCACATAGGGGTCGAGCAGCCCGAAATCGGTGGTCAGAGTAATGATGCGAGAAGGTTCCATGACCTTTAAAATACTAAAGAAATGGGTTTAAGTCAAGTAATCCGGGATTTGCCCCCTGATCCACCATCAAGGTGTCATCTCCCCGCAGAGCGGGATCTAAGGAGCTGCGTTTATTCACCTCAGGCGAATTGCCTTCGATCGCTTCTCCCCCGCTCTTAAGAGTCGGGATTTCGCAAGCTTAACTTGCGGCGTATTACTTATAAGCCTCAGTTGGCACTCCTCCCGCACACAACAGCGGGATCTACGATGCGGCGCCTTACATCTAACACCTTGCTGGTGCCCAGGGATTTCCCAAAATCCTTAATTATCATTGTCCATCAACAAATTTGATGGTGGATTTTGGTGTTCTGATCCATGTTGACAAAAGAGTTTGAAAATGCGCATTATTTATGTTATCCCCAATCGGGAGCAAAGAATTGTCGGTTTCCTTTGGCACCCCGGTGAAATGACCCAAACTTTTCACGGGGCAGGCACGCGGAAATCCTGGGAGAACGACGCGCAGCGGAAAAAGAACAATTTATAAATGAAAACCAGAGGACTATTTCAGAAAAGGAGAAAGGATAATGAGTGCAACATTGATCAAAGGGACAGTGATTCGAGACCAGATTGTAGAAGAGATTAAGGCAGAAGTAGACAAGATTAAGGCGGAGCATGGTGTGGTGCCGGGACTCGTCACGATCCTCGTGGGAGAGGACCCTGCCTCTATCTCCTATGTGACGGCAAAGATTAAGACGGCAAAAAACCTCGGTTTCAAGGAGATCCAGGACAGCCAGCCGGAGACGATTTCAGAGGATGAACTCCTGGCCCTGGTCGAAAAGTACAATCAGGATGATTCTATCAACGGTATCCTGGTTCAGCTGCCCCTGCCAAAAGGGATAGATGATAAGAAGGTGCTCAATGCCATTGACCCGGACAAGGATGTTGACGGATTTCATCCAGTCAATGTGGGCCGGCTGATGATCGGCGGCGATGAAGTCAAGTTTCCTCCTTGCACGCCGGCAGGGATTCAGGAGATGATCGTGCGCGCCGGGGTCGAGACCAGCGGAGCGGAAGTGGTGGTGGTCGGCCGCTCAAACATTGTGGGAAAACCCATCGCCAACATGATGCTTCAAAAGGGAGACGGCGCCAATGCCACGGTCACGATTGTTCACACCCGCACAAAGGATCTGGCCTACCACTGCAAACGAGCGGACATTCTGATCGTCGCGGCCGGTGTTCCCGGATTGGTCAAACCCGAATGGATCAAACCGGGCGCCTGTGTTATTGACGTGGGTGTCAACCGGGTCGGCGAAAAGATCAGTGAAAAGACAGGTAAAAAGATCGCGATCCTCAAAGGTGATGTGGATTTTGAGGAAGCTAAGGAGATCGCAGGATTTATCACCCCGGTCCCGGGCGGTGTAGGCCCCATGACCATTACCATGCTCATGAGAAACACACTGAATTCCCTGAAGTTTAAACTGGGGATCGCCTAATATCTTCAGTCTCACCGAATGTATGTACAGGAAAGGGGTTGACTCGTATGAGACTCAGCCCCTTTCTTTTTGCAACCCTATTTCCCTCTCTCGTCCGAAAGGGATAGCGATCTGAAAGGGGCTTTGAGTACGCATCATGAATATTCCCTTTATCCTGGAAAAGGCCCTGAGCCTCTATGCTGATAAAGAAGCGGTGGTTAATGGAGACAAAAGATTCACCTATAAAGCATTCGCTGAACGTGTCTATCGCCTAAGCCATTTCTTGCGTTCCGAAGGGGTCGGTAAACATGACTGCGTGGCCATTCTCCATCAGAACAGCCATGAATTCTTAGAAGCCTATTTTGCCACGGCCCTGCTTGGGGCTGTTCTCAATCCTCTCAACTTTAGACTCTCTCCAAAGGAGTTGGTCTTTATCCTCAAGGATTCCGGGGCCTCGGTGTTGATTGCCTCGGAGCGTTTTGCCCAAAGCGTGGATTCTTTGATGGGCAAGGAGAAGACGGTGAATCAAGTTGTCTGGACAGGTTCCGGACGAATATCCTCCGCATTCAATGCCGTTCATTACGAAGAGGCGCTCAAGGGGGCACAGGCTGTGGCACCCCCCGAACCTCGAATCGCCGACGATGATCTGGCCCAGCTCTATTACACCAGCGGCACCACGGGACGTCCCAAAGGGGTGATGCTTTCTCACAAGAACATATGTACCCATGCCCTCGCGGCCATTGCGGAACTGAAACTTGATGATCGTGACACCTGGATCCATGTGGCCCCCCTCTTTCATCTGGCGGACGCCTGGGCCACCTTTGCCATTACCTGGGTGGGGGGAAGGCATGTGACGGCGGGGGATTTTGATCCTCCTCTCATCCTCTCCACCATGGCCCGAGAAGGGGTCACCATCACCAACATGATTCCGACGATGCTCAATGAGCTGGTCAACACGCAGGGTGCGGAGACCCATGATTTTTCTCCTCTGAGGGTTGTCTTGAGCGGGGGCGCACCCATCGCACCCGAGGTGACAAGACGGATCATGCAGACCTTTAAGTGCGATTACATTCAGACCTACGGCATGACCGAGACCAGCCCCTATCTGACCGTTTCCATACTCAAAGAGCATCTGACCCATCTTCCTGCTGAGGAACAGTTTGTCTTCAAGGCCAAAACAGGACGCCCGTTCATGGGGGTTCTTCTCAAGGTGATCAGGGAAGACGGGACGGATGTAAGGCCGGACAACAAAGAAGTGGGAGAGATTATCGTCAAGGGCGATAGTGTGACCGAGGGGTATTGGAACCAACCTGAAGAGACCGAGAAGGCCATCAAAGACGGATGGCTCTTTACCGGGGATATGGCTGTTGTGGATGCCGAGGGCTATGTGAATATTGTGGATCGCAAGAAGGACATGATTATTACGGGTGGCGAGAATATCTATTCGGTGGAAGTGGAAAATGTCCTTTACGCCCACCCTTGTGTATTTGAAGCAGCGGTGATCGGCGTGCCCCACCCCAAATGGGGTGAGGCCGTAAAGGCCGTGGTTGCATTGAAGCCGGGGCAAACTGTGACGGAAGAGGAGATCATTCAATTCTGTAAAGAGAATATGGCTCGTTATAAGGCTCCAAAATCTATCGATTTTGTCTCCGAGTTGCCCAAGACCGGTTCCGGAAAGATTTTCAAGAGAGGACTAAGAGAGAGATACCTTACGATGGACACTAGTTAACATCCTCTCCCTCGTGCATCCAGAACTTGAGGAGAGGAGTTAAGAGGAGGCAAATAATTCCGGATATCAGGGCGGATATGGCGATAACCTTGAAAACGGAGCCGTAGATCAGGACGGTTTCGCCGGGAATGGGAATCGAGTCGCCACTGCCGCCGTCGGATTCTACGCCTGTGAACTGGGCAATGATCGCGGCCAGCAAGTTGGCAGCGGAGGAGCTGAGAAACCAGCAGCCCATCATGGTGCTCACAAGACGGGTTGGTGCGAGTTTGGTGACCATGGAGAGCCCCACCGGGGAAAGGCATAACTCACCTGTCGTGTGAAAGAGATAGCCCAGGAGCAGCCAAACCATGGCCACCATACCCCGCTCATCCGCCATGAGTGCGCCATACCAGAGGGCGCCGAATCCGAGACCCAGCTGCATCAAACCGAGGGCGAATTTCACAGGGGTGCTGGGCTCCCGTCCTCTGGTGCTGAGGAAGGCCCATAGAGCGGTGAAGACCAATCCGAAGATCATGATAAAGATGGGGTTGATGGACTGATAGGTACTTGCCGGAATGACATCATCTTTGCTTTGGGCGATCCCCATTCCTACATGATCCTCTGTGACGGTCCATTGGACCATGCTGGTTCCGTCATCCCGGGCCGTATCCACGACATCGAGAGTGATCAGCTGATTGCCGTTCCGGTACCCGAGCTGCTCTTGGGATAGGTAGAGATCAAGGGTCTTTCCCACATCCGCCTCTGTGACGGTTCGGTCTTCGACGACGCGATCAACGTTTCTGTCCGTGAAATTATTGATCGAGGAGCCGGCCTGTTCAAAGAAGGACCAGAAAAGGAGCGAAAAGAATATGAGAATGAGGGCGACGTACATTCTGTGTCGCTCGACAAGCTTGGACCTTATTGCCTCGATCAACAGATAAACAAGGGCGGAGATCAGGGTGAGAATCAGTATGAGTCCGGCCGGAGTGCTGCATTCTTCGAGAAAAACGGCAAGGATTTGGGCAAAGCCACTTTCAACACCTGAGAACTTGGCGATTATGGTCTCCGAGATCAACTTGAATTTGGCGTTTGCCCAGACCAAGCAGGCAAGAATCGGGATGGCCACCAGGGTTCCCATGTAGACGTACCGGGAAAACCGGAGACGATCCGGATTCGAAGGTGCCCCGGCTTCAACCGGAAGTCCTCCCCGGTTCAGCGCTATGACTGCTATGATCCCCGAGGCGATCAAGGCGACTCCCACCAGGATATTCAAGACCATCAAATAGACATTGTCGGTGAGAAAGAACATGGTGATTCCAGTACAAAAAGCTCCGACCAGAATGAGGCCTTGGGCGATCCTTGCGGGGACAACGAATACGGCGAGTCCGACGAGCATGCCTATGGTGGCCAGCCCAAAGCCATAGTGCCAACCATAGGTCTCACCGATATAGCCGCACAAAAGAGGAGACATGGCGGCGCCAAGATTGACTCCCATGTAGAAGATGGTAAAACCGCCATCCCGCTTCGGGTTGCCCTTTGGATAGAGAGTGCCGACTATGGTGGAGATATTGGGTTTAAAGAACCCATTGCCGCTGATGAGCACAGCCAAGGCGATGAAAAAGACGATGTTGTTTTCAACGGTCATCAACAGATGCCCGAGGGCCATCAGCGTTCCGCCGAGAATGACAGCCCGTCTCGCTCCCAGGAGTTTGTCGGCGATGAGTCCGCCAAAGAAGGGGGTCATATAGACGAGTGCGGTATAGGCACCGTAAATCGCATAGGCTTCACGGTCACCGAATCCGAGAAATCCTTTGATCATGTAAAAGAGAAGCAGGGCCCGCATTCCGTAATAGGAGAAGCGCTCCCACATTTCGGCGAAGAAGAGTGTGAAAAGTCCGGTGGGATGACCGAAGAGTGTGGCCTGTTCCGGTGGCGTCTTTGATGTCATATGCTAGATTTCCTCGTGAAAGCAAATCTTGACGAGTGTAGCGGAATATATTGGATTTTCAATTGTGTGTCAATGACTTCCAGGATGCTGTTACTGTTCGTTTCTTCAATGGTATGATTCAATGGCGACATGACGAGAGGAAGTAAGGCAGTTGGGGTTGGACTATCCTTGTTTGGCTCCGGCAGTCAACTCGTCTATTTTGGCAATCAGTATCCTGAGATACTTGGCCAATTCACCCGCGTTCTGGAATCTTTGATCCGGCCTTTTTTCAAGGGTCTTGTCGAGAATTTGTTCCACGGGTTTGGGAACTCGAGGATTGAACTGTCGGGGAGAGGGGTGTTTGCCGTGTGTAATCCGATAGAAAAGATTTGCCAGACTAGATCCGCCGAAGGGCAGTTGTGCCGTTAATAATTCAAAAAAGACAACACCGAGTGAGAAGATATCCGAGCGGCCATCGAGATCATGACCGTTAATCTGTTCCGGAGACATGTAATTCGGTGTTCCCAGAACAATACCACTCTTGGTTTTGGAATCGGATACGGCCTTGGCGATACCAAAATCGGTGACCTTTATCTTGTCCCCTTTTAAGAGCATAATGTTGGCCGGTTTAATGTCCCTATGGATGACCTCATGTCTATGGGCGTAATCCAGGGCGTCAGCCGTCTGGGCCAGTATGTTAAGGATTTTTCTCAAGGGCAATAAATTCTCTTTTTTGCAGTACTTTTGCAGGTTTTCTCCGGTGAGGAACTCCATCACCAGGTAGCTCAGATCATAGTCTTCTCCCACATCGTAGATTGCCACAATAGAAGGGTGTGACAATTGTCCTGAAATTTGAGCTTCCCTATGAAAACGGTCTTTTATCTCTTTGAGACGAGTCTCTTCAAACTCATCGGAGAAACGAATGGTTTTTATGGCCAGAAGACGATCAATCTTGGGGTCCCTTGCCTTGTAGACAATGCCCATGGCACCCTGCCCCAGCTCCGATAGAACTTCGTATCTTCCCACTGTGGGC
>CAZCCX010000128.1:0-6539 GCA_964497115.1 uncultured Desulfobacteraceae bacterium | reverse complement strand
TAAATCGGGTCTGATCTTCTTCGAACAAGATGTCGACGGGCTTCCATTGCGAACCCTGGGAAAAGCCATATGTAATGACCGGGCATTTGGCATTATTTGACTGGATTTCAGAAACAGGATCGTCTCCATTAGCGATAAGTAAACCATCAGACGGAATAAGGCGAATCAACCTACGGAAACTCTCAATGACGTGATCCAGGTCCTGATAAATATCAGCGTGGTCAAATTCTATACCGGTCAGGATTGCGATCAACGGGTTGTAGTGTAAGAATTTTGGGCCTTTATCAAAAAATGCGGTATCGTACTCATCTCCTTCAACGACAAAGAACCGGCCGTTTCCGAGCCTGAAATTGCCTCGGAAATTGTTGGGGATGCCCCCTATCATGAAACCGGGATCCATGCCCGCATTCTCCAGAATCCACGCTGTGAGGGCCGATGTGGTGGTCTTGCCATGGGTTCCACAGGGGACAATAGACTTCTTGCTTCCGATAGCAAAATGTCGGAGAGCTTGCGGCAGGGAGAGGTAAGGGGTGTTCAGTCGGGCGAGTTCAATTGCCTCAGGATTGTCCTTAGTAATGACATTGCCCACAATGACCAGATCAGGGGCGGTATGCAGGTTTTCTGAGGCATATCCTTCGAGGACCTGGATGGAGAGATCTTTGAGAAAGTCACTCATAGGGGGATAAATATTTTGATCAGAACCGGTGACATGATACCCCGCATCCTTCAAAATGCCGGCAAGGGATGACATCCCCGTCCCACAGATACCCATGAGGTGAATATGATTTGGTTTCTCGGGTGCCATATTCAGGGTCGATGATAACTCAGCAGAAGATGGATGTTCCAATCTCATTATGGGGCCTCATAGGAAGCGTCAAAGATTCTCTCCTTGACTATTTTTCAATTATTCTATAATAATAAGATATCATGAACGGGACGTCTCATTGAAGAGGTAATACCTACCCAGGAGTATAATACAAATGGAATGCAAAAACCATCCTGATAGGCAGGCCACACATTTTTGCGTCGCCTGTGAAACCCCCCTTTGTGATGATTGCGCAGAAGAGAGCGAGCCCGGCCGGTATTACTGCTTTAAGTGTGCTATGATGACCTCTGTTTCAGCTGTTAGCGCGACCATACGGGATAAAAAGGAGAGGGCGGCTGACGGAAGAGCGAAAGTAAAGAAGAAACTGACTGCTTTTCATTATTTCATCATGCTCACCAGTACGTTGATTCTGGCCATGTGGGGCTTTATTCTGTTCGGAGGCCAGGAATTTCCCGACTTCGAGGGCAACGTAAACCTTGCAGGGAATACGAGAGTCCTTTTGTTCATGGTAGATGGGGGTATCAAGAGCTACGCTCATGCCAACGGGAGTATATACCCTGAAAGACTGCCTGACCTTGTTCCAGATTACCTTTCAATCGGTTCGGACCAACTCCGTCATTTAGCACTGCTTTCTTACGAGAAGGATCCGAAAATAGGCTATAGGCTTTTCTTGGCTAATCCCAAGCCGGGGGAGATGCATATTATTATATCGGCCCATGGGATCCAATATCAACTTCAGTCAGAGAAGGAGGCCTAGGTGAAGAGACAAGACGGTTTTACTTTGATAGAGTTGATGGTCGTTATAGCTTTGGTGGGAATCTTGGCTTTAACTGCGTCACCCGTCTATCACACTTACCGGCAAAGGGCATACGGAAGCCAGGCCGCAATCATGGCAAAACAGCTTATGGACGCTCAGATCCTCCATTTTTTGGAGCACGATAAATTCTTTCCCACCGATCCATCAAATGCCATATTCATTCCTCCGGATACCCCACCCAGTGCGGCAACACAACAAGCGCTTCAAGAGGTTCAAGATCATTTGAATATATCCATCCCCTTGGGACAGCGCCTTTCTTACCAAATCTACTCTATTGGTGTTAACGCAGATGAGTCTTGCTTTATACGAGTTTTTGCCCCTTTTGCTCTCTTTAAAAACGGCAAGATGGATTTGAATTACAGTGTTTCCAAAGATGGAAAGGTCATCTCTTTCTGAGATATCGTCTTTCTGGAACGGCCCATACCTCATTTCGTATTTGAGCCGTGAACATATGATACGAGACACTAGCATGACTCTTTGATACGTCCCATGAGTCTTCTGCCCGATATTCGTTATCGGGGTGATAAGTCCCCCATATCTTCAGTCCAACCTGGAAAACCTGGTCCTTAAGGCCAGGTCAGTGGGAGATGGCTTTGCCGTTCATTTGCAGCCATTTGGCTCTGTCCGGCATTCTTTATCGTTTCAAGTGTTGATGCCCCTGGGTGGAGTGCCGCGGGGGGGCGCACTAGAAGTTCAGGATGTTCTACCATCTCCAATTTCCGTTCTTATCCCATCGGCTATTCACCCGTAAGCCGAGTTTGGAGAGAATGTGATGAAATAAGAAACGGCTATTCCCCTTGAAATAACCAAGGGACTGACAATGCTCGTCTGGTTTGTACCCTTTAGCAATGGCCTCGGAAAGGGGCATGGTTTTAGCGGTCTTTCCAGAGACGCATATGTGATCAAAGTGGATGGAATGATAGAGCTTGTTTTCCTCGGTGACTACAATAATGGCATTGCCCGGGATTTCTTCCTCAACCGTGATGTAAATGCTCAGGAAGAAGCCGACGACAAGAAGGCTAAACAGGACCACAACAAATGTCTTGTATTTTTCTCTCATTCCCTCTCATTCCAATGGATCATAAACACGTAACAGGTCCTTACCGGTTTTTGCCTCTTATGTCGGCACGCCCTAACCCCTTTCAAGGGCGGTTTCCATCTGGCCCGAAGGATGAAATCAATTCTTTTCCCCGTCGTCTGTATTTGGTATAGGGACCTTGAAAAATCCGATCCCTTCTTCTCTCAATACTTCCTCTTCTTGGGCTGTGGCCAATCCTCTGATGTTTCGTTTTTCGGTTACATCATAATGCATTTTTAATGCTTCCCTGGCAAAATCCGTGCCCACATCATCAAAATTTCTTTCTACATAATCCACAATTTCTTTGGCCAGCCTAGGGTAATCAATAGATTCCATATGTCTCTCTGTGTCAGGTCGGGAAGTGGTCTTCACGGCCACAGGAGAGAGGACTTTCCGGATATCGGTATCATTACAGTAGGGACAGCTAATCATCTCTTTAGCGTTTTGTTCCTCAAATGACTGCATATTATTGAACCACACCTCAAACAAGTGGCCTGCGGAACACTCTAAATCAAACGCAATCATCTATTGTTCGCCTTTCAAAACAAGATTTTCTTTTTCAAGGGTCTCCTCCTTTAGAGGAGAAAGTGTTATTCATAAATACCATTTTATGGCGAGAGAGGTCAAGATCTGAATTTCTGAGGCGTTTTTAGTCATTCTCAAGGAAGTAGATCAGCCTGCTTGGCAGCTGATTGCCTGGCCCCTTCGCCGGATCAATAGGGATGTTTTTGAGACTTTCGAGAATCAGTCAACGTCTTTGCGGGCTCACGGCAAGAAACCCTCCATACAAGAGCCTTGGGACGTTTCGCTTCTGAGAGATGCCTTTTATCGCAGATACCGCATTACATCTTTCTTCAGCTTTGCCGAGGACTCTAACCCTTTCAAACGGTTAGCATCTCCGTAAAACCGATTATCCTTGAGGGATCACGTCTCAAGGACAAAAATGACCTCCATCCTCACCCGATATTCCTTGATCTTCCCATCTTCGACCGAGACCCTTTGTTCGAGAATCCGTAGGCCGGTGATATTTCGCAGTGTCAGGTTGGCTCTCTCAAAACCCGCCTTGATAGCCTCATCGAAGCTGACAGGAGATCCTGCGATGACTTCGGAGACTCTTGCTACTCGTTCCATGAAATACCTCCGAGTTGCTCCCTTCCTAAGTTTTTGATTTTCTTTGGTTCATTTACCATCCGTTTCACTGAGGTGCCCGCTACGCATTTTTGGTGATTTGAAAATGCATGGAACGATCTCATGAGTATCTCTTGACAGGTCTATCCTTGAAAAAATATGATGACACCAAAAATGTATCTGCAAACTAAACAATAAAAGTAGAAAAATCAATGAATTTTTCCGGAATTTCTGTCTATATTTGGGGTTCATAGGAGGTGATACATGCGTGAAACGCAATATCCGGTTGATGAGCTTACGATCCGAGACACCTGGAGGATGTTTCAGATTCTTGCAGAATTTGTAGAGGGCTTCGAGGTCATGTCAGAGGTCCATCCCGCTGTGACCATATTCGGGTCGTCCCGAACTGAGCCTGATAGTCCCGTGTACCAGGCCACAGAGAATCTGGCTGGTCAACTTGTGGAAAATGGCTTTAATGTGATTTCAGGTGGCGGGCCGGGAGTCATGGAGGCAGCAAACAAAGGGGCTTCCGAGGCCGGAGGGAAGTCAGTGGGCCTTCACATCCATCTGCCAAACGAGCAGCAACCGAATGAGTACGCCAACGTCAAACTCGATTTTAAGTATTTTTTCGTCAGAAAAGTTATGTTCGTAAAATATGCCGTAGCGTATGTGATCATGCCGGGTGGATTTGGGACGCTTGACGAGCTCTTTGAGTCTCTCACCTTGATTCAGACCAATAGAATAAGGTCTTTCCCGGTTATCCTCATGGACCAAGAATATTGGAAAGGACTTATCAAGTGGCTGAAAGAGAGTCTACTCAAGCATCATGCTATTTCAGAATCAGACCTTGATATTTTTACCCTGGTGGACACCCCGGAAGAGGCCGTTCAAATCATCAAAAAAACGGTGGTGATATAATCTTGTACGGCAATGAAATACGATTGCTGGGGGCTGAGGCAAAAAAGTACGGAATAGATTTATCTGAACACCAGTTGGGTCTCTTTCAGATCTATTTGGACGAGTTGTGGGCATGGAACCAGCGAATAAATTTGACAGGCTTATCCAATCGGAAGAGGATAGCTTTTGAGCTTTTTCTTGATTCCCTCATTCCAGCCCCTTTTCTTGCACAAAGAGGAACATTACTTGATGTGGGAACAGGAGCAGGCTTTCCAGGGATACCTCTTAAGATTTATAGCCCACGCCTTGTCGTCCACCTGCTGGATGCCAATTTCAAAAAGGGAAGTTTTCTAAAACAGGTCGTCCGATTGATAGGAGTCAATGAGACGGCGGTCATTACGGAGCGAGTCGAAGAAGCTGAAGATTTTCTTCTCCCCGAAGGCTATCATATCATTACTGCACGTGCCCTAGCCCGTTTCGGTCAAGCCCTCACTTGGTGTGCCCCTAAACTGGCTCCAGGGGGTCTTTTTGTCAGCTATCTAGGTGGACGGGCAGAGGCTGAACTCAGAGAAAATCAGGAGATTATGGGCGAACACAATCTTGTTCTGCATAAGGGTATTTCCTATGTGTTGCCGGGAATGGGTTCCAAAAGAATGGCTGTGATATTCAAGAACAAGGATGACAGATCTCCTTCTAGTGTCGTGTCCCAGAAGTAACTCGAATAAAAAAGTACCTACTGTAGATTCAAAGGGGGGCATGGGAGTCTCTTTTCATTTCCGCCACCCAAAAGACGCCCGAGCCCGTAACCGCCCCCAAAGCGGACAACGTTCGGTGGACACGCACAAGAAATGCCCGTCGCTGTGGCGACATTGCTCGTGGGGCTGCTTCATAATATGCAGAATTATGGTGCCGTTCCACCACCTCTGGACAGATGGTGGTGAAACTGAAAAGAGACCCCCATGCCCCCCTATCACATGCCATAGAACCTGCTCAGGATAATAGAAGCTATTTCTGGAACACCACACTCGAAAGGAGGAAACAAACTACGTCTCCAAATGAGTGTGGTCAGTGAGTATTCTATGGCCTCAAGGCCTGGAGGATTGTGGATAGTTGAAGATCGATGTACTGGTCGAGAGTAAGGCGACGTTTAAAATGCCACCCCTTAAGTACCCACATGTGAGCAATCATGATGATATTGTAGGCCATCAGATTCGTGTCGACCCTAGCAAAAAGGCCTTTCTGCAGTCCCTCCTCAATGATTTCTCCGAGAATCTCGGATAATTCCACCTCGAGTTGCATGATTCTGGATTTGGAGGCCTTATCGAGAGAACTGGATTTTTGATATATCAAGAGGGCCTGTTTTTTCTGCTGGTCCACTGCTTTGATATAGAGGCTGACAGCGATGGCGACTTTTTCCTCCGGATCATCAATGTCTCTCATCTTTTCGGCTAAACTTGCTCGAAAGCCATTCAAGAAATCCTCCATAATCATTCTCATGATTTCCGATTTCTTTTTCACGTAATGATAAGTGACAGGAAGGCTGACTCCCGCCATTTCGGAAATCTCTTCTATGGAGGTTGCCGTAAATCCTTTTCTTGTATACAGGATACTGGCCGAGTCAATGATTTTTTTCCTTACCTTATCAGAAGAGGTAATCTGATCGAGAACAGTCAGTTTTGTTCTTGAATTATCCGCCACTATAAAAGTTCCTTTTGGATTATGCTAGTGTCGTGTCCCAGAAGTAACTCGAATAAAAAAGTACCTACTGCAGATTCAAAGGGGGGCATGGGGGT
>CAZCCX010000127.1:0-6560 GCA_964497115.1 uncultured Desulfobacteraceae bacterium | reverse complement strand
GCTCGCTGTGAAGTCCGGTGGTATCTTTTTGTGAGATATGGCCTTGAAAAGACAGACATGACCTTCCCGAATGCTGGTTCGGCATGCTTCACCCCTCTGGGGTGAACCAAAGCCGAGCCCTCTGGATCCGGTTTTTTACTAGTCAAAGGAGGTTATAATGGAAAGAAAAGCGATCTTTTTTGTTTTAGTGGCCGCCCTTTTGCTTCCCATACCGTCAGACCTATTCGCAGAGGAATTCCCCGGGGGTATCGGATTGTCTGTTCTACAACTCTTCCACCATGAAGGCAGGGATCACAGGGGGCCTATCGTCGTCTTGGATGTCCTACCCAAGGGTTCTGCTTTGAAGGCCGGCATAGAAAAGGGGGATATCATCACCCATGTGGACGAAGAATCCACCGCCGGAAAAGATTATGAATACATTTTAGAGGAAATGCTTCGTGGGCCAGCCTATACAGAGGTCACCCTCACCATCAGAAGAACAAGCACCAACAAGAGATTCGATGTCACTCTAGATCGGGTTGAGAGCAAAGGCTTGTATTGAGGGAGCATTGAAGCTTGCTGCGGAACCCCGCTCATCGAGCGGGGTTCACAGACAAACGTATTCGGAAAATCAGAAACCAAAGGGGAATCGAGGAAGGGGGTTCAAGGGAAGCTAAACATATTCTTTCATCCCTGCAGTCGAAAGCGCCTTAGTCATAAAAGACATTGGACTCACCCACCTCTGCGACCCGATCCTCAAGGAGTTTAATGAGTTTTTCACGTCTCACAAAGAATGCGTCCACTTCTGCAACACGCAGAAGGGATGCCAGGGTCTCCCTCACTAAGTCTTCGTCCATCTGCTTGAGGGCATTATAGAGGCTCCTGGAGCATCGGGATACCCTATCGGGTGACGGGAGAGACTTATCCATGGCAAAGGAACGGGTGTGGTCGATATACCAAAGGTTCCAGTCTTTGTCTATCAGGATGTTGCTCTGATTTCGGTCAATATTGTTAATGAGGTTATCAAAGACCCGCATGTCGTGGGACTGCCGGTTCCAGCTGGTGGCATCAGGGGGTTTTGTGCCCTTCTTTCTTCGGTCCACCTCTTTGGTGGTCTTTTCCATCCAAAGCTGCACGGACCCGGACCTGCCCTCAACCTCTCGATAGACTGTGGGCGGGATGTTGTTTAGACCGAGGATCTCGTTGACCTTGTATGCTGCCACCTCGCTTTCATAGCTATCGCGAAAATGCCGAGGTGTGTCGAGGCCCGGACGCCTAACCACGTTCTCCCAACGAAAAATGCTGTTCGCCCAGATCCCGTCGTTGTCCAACACGACCTTCTTGTACTTGTTGACACCCTCCCGATGCGTTTTTGATCGGGCCACCTCGGAGGCAGCTAGAAATTCCTCCGCGTCCTGAAAACTCTCGAAGGGCAAGGGGTCACCAGTAGGACCGACCCATGTATAATCCTCCACTGGTCGTGCAATTGCGGAAGATGACAGGGCAAGACCGGGCACAAGCGTGAAAAGTAACGCCAATCCGCACATAATTTTCTTTTTCATCTTATTATGAATACCTCCCTTGGATCTGAAGAAATCGAGAGATTGCTTGGAGTTTCCTACACTATATCTCTGCAGGAAAACCGGGTTTGTTTCGTGGCTATGATAAAAGCAGATCACGCAAAAAAAAGACCCCACCTCTCAAAACGAGAAACGGGGTCTCTATATCCTCCCCACAATCCAGTGTGGGGGAATGGGCTCTCAGCGCACTTTGAAGCCATGAACTCTTCTATTCAGCGATAAGCCTGGGCTTTCTCCCCGTCCCTTAGGTCGAGTCGAAAACTTTTTCATTTAGATTGCTGTCCAGATCTTCTTAACTGAACCGGGTCATTGAGTTATTAAATGGTTACATTGTCTCTATGATACATCAGATGGCAACCATTTCCTAAGATTGGATAATTTTAGCAAAAATAAGAAGTTGTGTCAATATCTAATGAAGGGTTGACCAAAATTTCCCAAACCTGGACCCTCAAAGACACGGCCTGCGGCACCAAGGATAAGGGGCCTTAACAGCATATTTAGTGGTCCCTTTTCCCTTGACACACAACCCCTTCTCCTCCTATATTCTCTAAATTCTAATAAAAAAATGCTTCTAGGGAAGTATGCCAGGCATAAACACCTGCCGCCGGAAAAGAAATGATCAAGAAAAAACCATGTATAACAACCCATAGGAACGGCCCTTCGGCCCGAGCGAGAGGAAAATGAAAAAGAAGAAGAATATTATCGATGAAATCATCAAAATCAAGAATGAACTGGTAACCGAGAGGATCAACGAGATCTTCAGAAAAAGACCGGAACATTACCGGACGGAACTGGCCATGTTAGGGTTTGAGTGGCTTGATGATGATTGCCCAGATGAAGTGGAAGAGGAAAACAATGCCGCTCCTGAGAACAAAGATCAAGAGCTTCTTGTTGCCTATTTTAATGGAGAGGTTGAGCTTTCGGATGAACTCGTGGAAGTTTTTCTGAAAGAGAAACTGAGCAATAGACCCAATTATGCCTTACTCCGTCGATACTTCAGGCAAGGGAATGGGAATTTGAAGACCCTCATCTACCACGGACTTGAAATAGATCCGACCGATGATGGTTTTCTAAATGATCTTTCCCTGATTCATGAGTTTCATCCCATGCTTGGGGAATTGATAGAACGCTACACCGAGGCGTGCAGAATTCAGGAAGATCTGGATTCCTTTAGCGAACTTGCCCAGGATTTCTTTTACAATACAACGCTAGATGGATATGAGGCCTATTATGCCTTAAAAGAAATCTATGGCTCGGACACCCCAAAAGGAAAGGTCATCGACTCTCTCGTTTACATGGAAGAGGCTTTGAGTAGACAACCTTGTGTGGAGCATTAGCCTCTTTATATTACGTGATTACGGCAAGGCAACATCAACGGTATACCAAGTACCCACCAGAGGTTCAAAAGTTTGAACATGAAATTAGTTAACAAATTAAAATAGTTATAAGGCTTTGTGGATAAGCCATGTTTTTCTGGTTAAAAGATTTGTACTTTTCAGGTGAAATAAAAAACCGACCAGGAATTGAAATACTAAGGAATAGACAACAATACCCAATAGTTATAATCTATTATCCGAGCATGTTTGTTTTGGCAAGAATCATGCATTAAATTATAGCTGTCTTATGTAAGTGGAAAAATTGCTTTTTACTCCTTTCTAAAGAAACCAACCTCCGTAAGGGTTGGTTTCTTTTTTTTGTACCCTACCCTCCGGCAATCTTTGTCAGCCTTTGGATTGTCTTTTTGTGTCGAGGTTCCCTTTGATGTCTGAACGGCTTTGGAAGTCTTCCGGATACTCGGTCTCCCATACCGTCTGGTTCCCACGCTCATTTGTCCGGTGGGTTATGCGGCAGACAAACCCATACTAAAGGTGAGGCTTCCGAAAGAAGAGGTGTTTTTTTAGTCGCTCTGAAGCTGAGGCGAAAAAAGGAGTGTATAGTGGAAAAGGATTGTATTTTCTGCAAGATCGCCCATGGAGAAGCTCCCGCTGATATAACTGGAAAAACATGGAATACCAATAAGTTAGGTTTTTAGTGCCATGCACGTTCGGGAAACGTTACGGGAGGATACGGGGCTTGAATGACCAATAATGAATTTGGGCCTCTTCATGCACTTATTCGACGTTCTTTGCCAATTCTCCGCTCTGCACCACTCCGTTGCCCGTGGCTCATATACCCCATGGGAATGCCCTCCTCAGAATAAATCAGTATGACATCTTTAGCCGGGAGCCGAAAAGGAAGCTCCCCTATGTCGATCTTCGTCCTTCGGTCCTTGTTTTGTCTTCGATCACTGCCATTTCGTTTCTCAAAATAGCTTTGAAGGAAAGTTGTTTCACTGGTTTTTTCATCTCTCTTGGCGCGCCCTTGTCGCATTTCGACATAAAAAACAGCCTGACATCCTGAGCACTTAGCAGCCTTTCTGATTTTGTAATCAGTTTTAGAACCATCAACCACATATACAGATTTACATTTGGGGCAACGAATTCTCATTTAGACCCTCTTGTTGCGGGCAGCCGGAAAAAACACGAAACTACATTCTTCCCGAAGAAAGTCTAGAAAATTTCGCCTTGTGTGTCAAACACAAAAACACCACAAGATGTTGTGGGCAAGAGTCTTGGCCGGGTATCCCATCTCCTTCCTTCGTACCTGTAATGATAAATCATGGCGGAGCAACCGGAAGAACAGGTCTTAAAACAAGAGGGGTACATTCTGCCCCAAGGATTATCGCCAATAAAAAACAACCACTTGAACCCATATATTTTTGCTTTCTTTTTCCCAATTGGTCTACCATCCGTGGAACTTCGGAGGAAGGGTTGGCAGAAAAGGCATGACATCTTGCAAAAAAGAAGAAGTATGACTAATCTGTGTGGACAGAAGTTTTCAATGAAGGACGGCAAATACTAAGTACTTGCCCAATAGAGAAGGAGAATGAAATGGAGAAACCCATAGAGCATTACTGGATGAAACGCTTGGAGGATCTCAAAGAGAGTCTGGAGGTCAATAATTTTGAGGTTTTTATAGCCGGCAACCGCGCAGAGGCAAAAAAGATTGTATTGGAAGAAATCCTTCCCAAGACTGGCGCCAAGACCGTTTCATGGGGCGGGTCCATGACCTTCATGGACACAGGTCTCTACCAGGTCCTCAAGGATGATCCGAAACTGGAGGTGCTGGATGCCTTTAACAGGGACCTCCCCCGTGAGGAGAGTACGGAATTGCGTAGAAAAGCACTCCTCTGCGATCTTTTTGTTACGGGGACAAATGCCGTCACAGAAGATGGGCAGCTTGTTAATCTGGACATGATCGGCAATCGAACCGGAGGCATTACCTTTGGCCCCAGGCATGTCGTGATTCTCATGGGCCGCAACAAGATCGTGGGCGATTTGGATGAGGCCATGGACCGCATCAAGAATTATGTGGCGCCTACCAACGCCATGAGGCTGGATGTGAAGACCCCTTGTGTGAAGACCTCCTTTTGTGAAGAATGCAGCAGCCCCAGTCGAATCTGCAACACCTGGACCATCACGGAAAAGTGTTTTCCAAAGGGAAGGGTGAGAATCGTCCTTATTAATGAAGATATGGGGCTGTAGCACTGAACATCGAACATTGAACATTGATCACTGGCCATTGAAAATTTGTCATTAAACATTGATAAATGAGCAATGATCAATGCCAAATGATCAATGATATAGGAACATCATGTCAAACATACGCAACTTCAGCGTCATCGCCCATATCGATCATGGGAAATCGACCCTTGCCGATCGTCTAATCCAATATGCAGGGCTGGTGAGCGAGCGTGAGTTTCGCGACCAGATTCTGGACACCATGGATATTGAACGGCAAAGGGGAATCACCATCAAAAGCAACAGCATCACCCTCCCTTATACCAGCAAGGCGGGAGAAGAATACGAACTGAACCTGATTGACACCCCCGGACATGTAGATTTCTCCTACGAGGTTTCCAGGTCCCTGGCTTCCTGTGAGGGCGCGTTGCTTTTGGTGGACGCGTCTCAAGGAGTGCAGGCGCAGACCATGGCCAATGTCTATATGGCCATGGAGCATGATCTCACCATCATCCCGGTGATCAACAAGATCGATCTGCCTTCCGCGGATGTGGAGCAAGCCAAGGAACAGATCGAAACCGAGCTGGGGCTGGATTCGGAGTCGAGCATCCTCTGCTCGGCCAAGGAGGGGATTGGTATTGAAGAAGTCCTTGAGGGGATCGTGGAGCGAATCCCCGGGCCTGCCGGGAAAAAGGAAGATCCCCTCACAGCCCTGCTCTTTGACGCCCACTATGACTCTTTTCGGGGCGTGATCATTAGTTGCCGTCTGTTTGATGGAAGAGTCCGGCCCGGAGATATCATCCGGTTCATGTCCAATGACGCCACCTACAAAGTGGAGGAGGTCGGGATTTTTCGTCTTCGAAGAGAACCGAAGGATGGACTCTGTGCAGGTGAAGTAGGCTATATCATCTCTGGTATCAAGACGGTGAGTGACACGAGCATCGGGGACACCGTCACCCTGGATGCCTATCCCGCCCCGGTCCCTCTGGCCGGCTTCAAAGAGGTCAAACCCGTGGTTTTTTCCTCCCTTTACCCCATCTCCTCTGACGATTATCCCTCCATTGTGGAGGCCCTTGAGAAATACAAACTCAATGACGCGGCCCTGGTCTATCAGAAGGACTCCTCGGCGGCCCTGGGGCAGGGATTTCGTTGCGGATTTCTGGGGCTCCTTCATCTGGAGATCGTGCAGAGCAGGCTGGAGAGGGAATACGATCAATCCTTTATTATGACGGTGCCCAGTGTTCAGTACCGGTTCACCCTTCAAGATGGCACGTCTATCACTGTTGATAATCCCCAATACTACCCGGACCCCGGTTCCATCGAGAGCACCGCAGAGCCCTTTATCAAGGCGAATATTCTTATTCCGGAGCGTTATATGGGGGCTGTGATGAAGCTTTGCATAGAACGCCGTGGAGTCAACTCCCGGTTCAATTACCCCACA
>CAZCCX010000126.1:0-6575 GCA_964497115.1 uncultured Desulfobacteraceae bacterium | reverse complement strand
TTTGGTAATCCGCGCAATTGGTGTTTATGGTGATCCTAACCCATGGCAACTCCAAGAGAGTGTGATCCGCACCGTGATCGACTTCCTGAACGTCACCAAATATCCGCCTAGTCTGCTCTTCCTGCTGATGACACTTGGCCCCGCAGCGGTTTTGTGCGCGTTTGCGAGTCACGTACCCGATGCCGTCAAGCAGCCACTCATCATTTTTGGCAGGGCGCCGTTCGCCTTCTACGTGGCCCACCTCTACCTGATACACACTCTCAGTGTGGGACTTGGTCTGTTTCAGGGTTTCGACGTGCATCAATTCCTGACCATCATATTATTCTATCCTAAGGAATTTGGCCTCTCGCTACCCGGTGTTTATGCAGTCTGGATTATCGTCATCGCCATGCTCTACCCTTTCTCCAGATGGGTGGTCTCGATCAAGGCTCGTCGTCGAGACTGGTGGCTGAGCTATATATAGCGCTAGTGCAGACTTACACTTGTGACTATAGCATTTCTAAGTGCTCTCAAAGCGCAGATTAGTATCACAAATCATCACTTTTCTAAGTATTCCAGAAGTGCAGATTACGATACAAATACAAAGTCTCCCCTCCACCAACACCTCAACTTAAAACCAGGATTCCCGTGCTCATAAACCTGAGTTCCCACAGACCACTCCAGATTAGTCCCTCAGACAGAAAAACAGGGGGGTAATTTTACGGAAAATTGGTGGGAAATGAGAAAAGAAATTTGAGAAATGTAGCCCAAATGTAGCACAGTTGTGATTTCTGAAAATTAACTGGTTGATTTTACTGGCAAAAAATGGTGGGGGCGGGGGGAGTCGAACCCCCCTCCCCCTGATTGCGGTTCTAACACCAGTTTATATAAGCAAATGTCAGGAAGTTGAGTCCGTCTTGCGACTATCTCAATTATACACGGTGTTGTGATATATTGGGAATATCACAGCGAAAACTGATGAATAAAAATCAGCGATATGTCTGATAGACTGCGCTTGACTCTGACTGCAAATATCTCCAACGTATCATGAAAACCTAATATGTACACTAGCGGCACAAAAGCGACAACTGTGCTGATGAACCGGACGACTCATAAAAACGGACGTAGCGCTCAGTTTCATATCTTGCATATAAGGATGACGATTTGCCAGATAGTATCGTAACTTCGAGATGATATTCTTCAGATCAAATCTTGGCAATTACACCTTAAGCTGGTTCCGGAAGGAAGCATTATCGCTTACAAATTCCCATTTTAAGGGCCTTTAACTAGGATGAAAAAGAGCTTTAAACGGCATCAAAGAGGCAGTCAAACCTAGAATTCTCAATCCCGATTATCCGGCTTTATCCTCAAATTCTCACCTTGACTGATTAACCATCCGAAATTAGAAAGGATTTCTACGCCTTTCACTTAGCCCCATAGGAATATGCTCTCCTTGTTGCAGTTCAAGTTCCGCTTCCTAATAGGGGGGCATACGATGTGCGACAACATGCGTGTTGGTTTTGTTCTCTCTAACTGTTTGATATGATATTGGAAAGGTGGGGTTTCGTGTGTTTTGTCGCTCTTTCACGTATGAAGCAGGCTGACGGTCAGCCCGAAGTGTGTCGTGGGTGTGGCAGGCTCATGGGCTTCTGAAGGAGCCTTAGACTATGAGCCAAATATTTTTTCAAACTCTTCGAGAAGTCTAAGGTGTGTATCAGAATCGAAGGGTGACTCTGAATAGAACACCTTTGTATTGAGCCTCTGGCCAAGCCTTGGTTCAATTGTGAGATCTTTTGGAGCCAGAGTAATTCTTGCTTCCTTGGCTAGATTAATATCAGGCTCAAATTCTACTTCGAACCTCATTCTCTTGGGGCGGATTTCAGAATACCTGTGCTTCAATCGTGGTGCGAAGCTGGAGTTAACAAAGGTCTTCATTTTCTCCGAATAAATACTCATGTAGTCTACATCAAGAGAAAGAACACAGGAGGTTTTTTCTGATTCAAATGAAGCATCTGATGGTTCAAATCTATTTGTTGGATCAAATGTCTTTATGTCCTCTGCGATTGCACTGAATATTTTCCCTGATACTTCAGAGGAAGCCATAGCTTCAAGAATGATCTTTCTGTCTTCAAAGGTGAGCCGGTTTATGATCATTCTCTTCTCATCATAGAGGTATTCTCCATTGAGAAAGATCAGCACATTTGGCGTGTCTTTTGGAATATACTCAAAAGGCATCTGATGTTTAGTGAAAAGGTACTTCTTCCTCATATGATCAATGAAATCGGGCCGCAACAAGTGAGTATAGGGGATATAGTCAACCGGAAAAATCTTGACCAGCTGCACTGTCAATTCTTTGATGTCCTTCATTATTCCTCACCTTCTATTTATTCATTTGAAATCAAGCGATAGGGATATTCCTGTCTACCAGATGTTGACGAAATCACAGATGTTACTCTTTCTACTGTAGCGTCCGTCACAAATTGTGATTCGATACCTATAGGCATTCTAAAACAATCTTCTAATGATTCGATTCTTGCGCTTAATGTTTCGAGTTCCTTTCTCAGCGATTCTATGATTTTCAGTAGTCTGTCCTCTTGCTGCGTAGCTGCTCGATGTTCATAGGTGAAAACCGTATGTGTTTCTAGGATTGATTTCACGTACTGATTCAAACTAAGTCCCTCACTTTTGGCTTCTTTTGAAAGTGCCATGTGCAGTTTGGCTGGAACTCTCTGTAAGAATCTACCACTAAATTCGTTTTCTGAAATAGGCTCAGGGATCTTGATACCCTTCTCTAAGTACCTTACGAATCGCGCACGCTTGGCTTCTTCCAGGTTCTCGATTGCTTCCTGTGGAGTTTCTCCATCTCCAGTTATTGCGTCACGGCCAATCTCTGGTAACCTGGCAGCAAAGCCCCCACCCTCAGAATCTGGAATAGTCACCACTTCAATGGTATATGGAAGTGCCATATAATAAGCTAGGTCTTTTTTCATTCTTCCATCCCCTCCAAATATCTTATTGCTTGTACCAATTTCTTCAAATAGAATCCTTTAACCCTTTGTCCCCCTTTGACAGGAATATCAAAATCCCCATCTGGACCATAATCGACACTGCCTTTTAATCGATCATCTCTGACAACGATGTGAGAACCCGACTTCACTTGGTAATGGTCAGGAAAGAATCTCTCTAGCATGGATAGAACTTCACGTTTTGGAACATCTTTTGGAGTATTGGCTATCCAGCGATCAAGTTTCTTATCGACTCTTGTCATTATTATACCAGGTGTTAGTTATCAAATATAGTATCATTGTCAATGCAAATCAGCATTATCCCCGCTTCTGGCCTGTCAAATACAATATCTTGTGTTTCACATGCGTGCAGTACACTACTGTATCATTGGCGGAAGAGAGCCCCTGACCCTCCGCCCGAGGCCCAGGGGAGATGAACAACGACAAAGTCACGGGTGAATGACCCTATTGAGTTTTAATACATGAGCAGCCGGAAGCTGTCTATAAGGGAAACCCTTATTCTTGAGAGAGAAAAACCTGATTTTTCGGGAAGACGAAGCAGGCGCTCTTTAGAAAATCTAATCACTTCCGCTTAAAGGTGCCGCTGTCGATTTTGTTGAGATCGTAATATCATATTATTGGAGTTGGTTGTGTGTGGCCTTCTTTTTTTTGTAATTTGTGAAAAAAAGTACTTGACAAACAAAAAGCGGGTCATTAATATGCTAACCGTAAAGTCGAGAACTATCATGACCTATAACGCTAATACATTTCAACACCATCACGATCATCATCACGCCCAGGTGGGCTTTCACCCCTAGGGCCGATGGGTTGATGTATTGGCTTAAGATACGCCCCGGTTCTTCAGGTGAGATTTCACCGGAAGAAGCGGGGTTTTTTTGTGCCCACTCACATTAGCACCCGTTCATATCCTTCCGGCGAACCTGGAAACCGCGTCGATCATTTTAAAATGCATGGCCACAGAGTCGCAAAGGGCGAAAAACGATTAAAAACAAAATGTTATAGAATAAGTAGATTGTTTTTGAATAATGCCTTATATTTGGACTTTGGTGTCCTGGTAGCTTTGAGACCATGCTGATACACTGAAATCATTTAAGACCGGAGCGTCTTATCCGGAAGGAGGAAATCGTGAAATTAAGATTAGGTCTGCCTAAAGGCAGTTTACAGGAAAGCACGTTCGAACTTATGCGTCGGGCGGGATTCAATTTCTACGTCAACGGCCGAAGCTATCTTCTCGGGAGTGACGATAAGGAGATCGAAGGGGTCCTGCTGCGCGCTCAGGAAATGGCTCTTTACGTGCAGCAGGGCGTCCTGGACGCCGGGCTCACTGGTAAGGACTGGATTATCGAGAACAATGCAGACGTAAAGGAAGTCTGCGAACTGGTCTATTCTAAAACCAGCCTGCGGCCGGTCCAGTGGGTGCTTGCCGTGCCCCAGGATTCACCTGTGAAGACCGTGAAGGACCTTCATGGCAAACGGATCGCCACTGAGGCCGTAAATCTGACCCGAAAATATCTGGCGGAAAACGGCGTGGAAGCCGAGGTGGAATTCTCATGGGGCGCCACGGAAGCCAAGGCCCCCGACCTGGTGGACGCCATTGTAGAACTGACGGAGACCGGCAGTTCCCTTCGGGCCAACAATCTTAGGATTGTAGATAAGATTCTCGAATCAACAACCCGGCTCATCGCCAACAAGGAGAGTTATGGGGAGCCCGAAAAGCGGAACAAGATTGAGACATTGGCCATGCTGCTAAGGGGCGCCATTTTGGCCCGGGAAAAAGTAGGACTTAAATTCAACATCCCCAGAGCCAGAATCGAGGAGCTTCAGACTTTTCTGCCCTCCATGAGACAGCCTACCCTTTCTCCTCTTTTGGACCCGGAATGGGCTGCCTTGGAGATTGTAGTTGATGAGTCCACAGTTCGAAAATTCATCCCGGAACTCAAGAATTGCGGCGCTACGGATATCATCGAATATCCTTTGAACAAGGTTATTTATTGAAGGGGAGGAGAGCATGGATTCGACAACCGTCACCATTCCGAAATACTCAAGTGTGACCGAGTATTTGACAGAAGGGCAGGGGAATACTCCTGATAATTCCGTCACCCTTCGGGTGACCCAAATTATCACCCAGGTCAGGAAGAATGGGGATTCGGCCCTTTTTCGCCTGACTAGGGAACTCGATGGTGTTGAGCGCTCACAACTCAATATTACATCCGAAGAAAGGGCATCTGTGAAAGACCTTCCATCGGACGTGCCCGATCTCCTGAGGCGAGCGGGCGACAACATCCGTCGATTCCACATGGAGGAGAAAAAAGGGATCGGCAACTGGACCTTACCTGAAGGCACGGGCTATGTGGGTCAGCGTGTCTCGACCATCGGCCGTGCCGGGCTTTATGTCCCGGGCGGCACCGCGGCCTATCCCTCTTCGGTCCTGATGAACGCTATCCCTGCCCAAGTCGCGGGAGTGGATGAGATTGTTATCGTCTCTCCGCCCGATAAAAAGACAGGCCGAGTATCTCCCTTGGTCCTTGCGGCTGCGCAGATTCTGGGTGTTAATGAGATCTACGCCTTGGGGGGAGCGCAGGCCGTGGCAGCCATGGCCTGGGGAACAGAGAGCATCCGTCCGGTGGACAAGATCACCGGTCCCGGGAATCAATGGGTGACCGAGGCCAAGCGTCAGGTTTTTGGACAAACCGGTATCGATTCTCTGGCCGGTCCCAGTGAAATCGTCATTGTGGCAGATGAGTCGGCTGATCCGGTCTGCTTGGCCGCCGATCTCCTTTCCCAGGCAGAGCACGATACTCAGGCCCGGGCGGTTCTGATCTCATGGAAAAATGACATATTGGACAACACTGAAGAAGAACTGGTCAGGCAAGTATCCATGCTTCCCCGGCAAACCATGACGCGCCAGGCCCTGCGAAACGGGGCCCTCATCCGTGTGGAAGATTCGGAAGAGGCCCTCGACGCGGTCAACGCCATTGCTCCTGAGCACCTCGAGCTTCAGGTTTCGGATGCCGAGGTCATGTTACCACGTGTCATCGCCGGGGCAGTCTTTGTTGGACCCTTTACGCCTGAACCCGTGGGCGATTATTGGGCCGGGTGCAATCATATCCTCCCTACACGGGGAACGGCCCGGTTCGCATCCGCACTATCTGTACGGGATTTTATGCGCTGGACATCGGTGATGCGCTATGACCGTGAGACTCTGAACCGGGACCGGGAAGCTATTACCCGCTTGGCCCGCCTGGAAGGCCTCGAGGCCCATGCGCGTTCTGTTGAAGCTCGATTCCAGGGTTTCCAGGCAGGGGGACAGTGAAACACTCAGGGGCTTTTGGGATTGCAGCCTTTACGACTGGAGGATACTGGTTCGAGACGATATTCCCATTCAAGAGGATAACAAAAGGGAAACATGATAATTGGCCACAGACCCACGCAGACAAACACGGACATTTCAGTCCCGCGACTCGCGGGACTGAAAGAGTCATCACGCTCCAGCGTGAAAAACCCTCTTATATGGGGTTTCCCGAAGGGTAGCACCTTTTGCTTTGCCATCGTCGGCAAAGCAAAAAGTCT
>CAZCCX010000125.1:4228-6621 GCA_964497115.1 uncultured Desulfobacteraceae bacterium | reverse complement strand
GCCCCGTTAAATCCCTTCGGGTGCGCGAAGCGCAATTTAACGGGGCGAGCTAAGTCCTGCTCTCTGAGCGGGAGAATGCGCTCGCTGTGTATTTTCAATGTGTTGAAAAAATACTGAAGAATTCCCAGCAAATCAAGAGTAATTTTTCTTAAGAGACGACCGGAACTCACAGTTCCCACGGATATCTCCCTGAAGCTCAGCAAATCTTTCTATTTCAACAAGTTAGAGCACGGTCTCTTTGCTGGAACTCTTTGACGTCAGTCGGAGCCCTTGAGCCATCATATTCCCTATGATTTCTCCGACAACGATGATAGAGTACTTTCATAGAACGGTTGTCTCGACTTCTGACAACTGCTCATCGGTGAGTACGGAAAATCCAGGATAAGAGAGTCGGCAAATGAAAATCGCTGTGATCTACAATCGGGAAAGCCTGAATGTGATCAACCTGTTCGGAATTCCCAACAGGGAAAAATACGGGAAAAAGGGTATCAAAAGGATTGTTGACAGTCTGAAGAAGTTTGGCCACCAGGTCAAGGCCTTTGAGGGGGATAAAGACCTCATTCGAAAGTTGGAGGAATTTATGCCGAAGGTGCTCAAGGGGGAATTGCCCGGGATGGCCTTTAATCTCTCCTACGGCGTTCAGGGTCAGGCCCGTTATACCCATGTACCGGGAATACTGGAGATGGTTGGAATCCCCTACGTAGGTTCCGGCCCTTTGGCCCATTCTCTGGCCCTGGATAAGGTCGTGGCAAAAATCATCTTTCGCCAACATGGGCTCCCCACTCCGGACTTTGCCGTCCTGAACGATCCAAACTTCCCCTCACCTGACCTTGAATATCCTCTGATCGTCAAACCGAAGAACGAAGCGGTCTCCATGGGGATTAAGATTGTGAATAACGAAGATGAACTCAGGGAAGCGGCCCAGGTGATTTTCGAAACCTTTAACCAGGCGGTGCTTTTGGAGAAGTATATCGAGGGAAGAGAGATCAACGTGGGTCTTATCGGGAACAACCCGCCCGAGGCTTTTCCTCCCTGTGAAATCCTCTTCGGAGAGGAAGGGCCCGCCATTTATACCATCGAAGATAAGAAGGGAAAGTCGGGACGTGAAATTCAATGGACTTGCCCGGCGCCCATCGGCGAGGAATTGACTAAGAAATCCCAGGATATCGCCGTCCAAGCCTTCGCAGCCTTGGGTTGTTATGACTGTGCCCGTGTGGACATGCGCCTTGACAGTGAGGGGAACCTCTATATCCTTGAAATCAACAGCCTGCCAAGCCTCGGGGAGCATGGATCCTACACCATTGCGGCCAGGGAAGAAGGCCTTGATTTTCCTAACCTCATCAATCGATTAGTGGAAACGGCCAGTGCAAGGTATTTTGGGACACCCAAACCGCCTGATATCCAGCAAAAAGGAAAAGACCTCAAAGAGGAGATCTTTCTCTTTATCACACAAAAACGTGATGAAATCGAGCGTTCCCTTGAAGACTGGACAGCCGTATCAAGTCGAACCACCGATCCTGTGGGGATCAGAATGGCCATGGAGCGACTAGACAAGAGGCTTCAACAAATCAAAATGCAACCAGTCCAAGAATACTCTGATAACCGGTCTGTCTGGGCCTGGCAGACCAAGGCCGGCATGGAAGGCGGCACCCTGCTCATCGGGCATATGGATGTCTCATTGGAGACGCATATTATGTCGCAGATGTTCAGGCGTGATCCGGAATGGCTCTATGGAGAGGGGATCGGAACATCGCGGGCGCCTCTTGTCTCCCTTGAGTACGCATTGCGCTCCCTTCGCTCTCGCCGCATCCTTCAAAAGGTGCCCCTCGGCGTGCTCTACTACATGGATGAAGGGAGGGATGCAAGATACAGCGCCGAGATTATTCAAGCGGTCGCTAAGGATGCAAAACAGGTATTGATCCTTCGGCCCGGCGGCCCACAGAATCATGCCGTGATCCAGCGAAGGGGGCAGAGGAAATATCGATTGACAGTTGAAGGCACGCCCCATCGCCTTGGAAAGGCTATGAAAGGGCCGGAGGTCCTTTTGTGGACCATAAAAATGATCGAGGAGATATCCAAGCTCAGCTCTCGAAAGGATCGACTATCCTTTGCCGCCATCAATATAGAGACAGAGGCCTTCCCTATGTTGCTTCCTCACCGGGTCATAGCCACCCTCCTCATGAGCTTTCTGGATCCGAAGCTTGCTGATGAGACTGAAAATCGGATCAGAGAATGGCTCAAAGGAGGCAAGTTCAGGACCAGACTGGAACTTATAGCAGACCGCCCACCCATGAAAGAAAGGCGGATCAACAATCGACTCGGCAAGGCCCTATCTTCCGTGGCGGAGGAGTGGGACATCCCTTTCCCCACCGAATCCTCTCTGTGGCCCTCCG
>CAZCCX010000125.1:0-4218 GCA_964497115.1 uncultured Desulfobacteraceae bacterium | reverse complement strand
GGGAGGGCTTATTCCCGCCAAAACGCCTGTTCTATGCGGTGTCGGGCCGGCTGCACGGGATCTCTACACTCCGCAGGAGTCTGTAAACAGGACAAGCCTGATTCAACGAACGATTCTTCTTGCACAGTTCCTTTCAAAGGATGCGGGAGGCAAGTCAAGTGGCAAAAACCAAAAAAAATGATATTGATACAGAGCTTATAGAACCCGTAAAAGTCAAGATCCCTCAGCCGCAAAGGGTGAGTGCGTCCAAAGACGGCATGGTGAGTACGGCCCATTTTCGCGCAACCGAAGTTGGCGCGAGAATCTTGGGACAGGGGGGAAACGCGGTGGATGCTGCGGTCGCCTCCGCGTTTGCATTAGGTGTATGTGAGCCTCAGGCCTCAGGCCTTGGCGGTCAGACCATGATGCTGATCTATTCGTCGAAAGAGGACCGAGTAATCGCCCTGGACGGCTCCTCTCGTGCTCCCAATAGAGCATTGAGAGAAGATTTCGGAAAGAAATCGTTACGGCTTCACGGTCACCAAGCCTCCACGGTCCCGAGTACACCTGCCACCCTGGGATATGTCCTGGAACACTATGGAACTATGTCTCTTGCAGAAATCCTGGCGCCTTCTATCGAATTGGCTGAGAACGGCTATGAAATCACGGAGCTCCAAAGAAGGCTTCAGAAGCGAGAATTGAAGAATTTTGCCAAAGGCAATGCCGGGCCCTTTTTTCTCCGTGACGGGCAAAGGCCCTATTCCGTGGGGCATATTTTAAAACAGCCCGTTCTGGGTGAAACACTTAGAAGACTCTCAAAAGAAGGGATCAAGGATTTCTATACAGGCCGAATCGCCGAAATGATCCACAAAGACATGGAGGCAAATGACGGCCTGATTCAAAAGGAAGACCTGGCGCAGACCCCTTATCCCATAGAGCGGGAGCCGATTACCGGTCGACTGGGCAATATGATGGTTCATACCATGCCTCCTCCTGGTGCGGGAAGGACGTTGATAGAGATGATCAATCTCCTCAAGAAATTCCCGGTTAAGGATCGAAACCCGGATACGCCTGACGGGGCCTTGCTTTTGACTGAAATCATACGCCGAACCCAGTTGGACAGACGGGACCGTCCCTTTGAAGCAAATTTCTATCCCCAGGTTCAGGATCGCCGAATGCTGAGTAATGAATACGCCAAGATGGTCTCCAAACAGATTCAAGCCCGAATAAAGGGCAAGGGCGAAACCACCCATCTTTCCGTGATGGATAGGGATTCCAACGTTGTGGCACTCACCCAATCCATCGAACTGGTTTACGGCGCCAAGGTCGCCTCCCCTGAACTCGGTTTTCTCTATAACAATTACATGAATGCCTTTGAATATGAAGATATCACCCACCCCTACTATCTGAGGCCCAATGGGGTCCCTTGGGCGAGTGTCGCCCCTACGATCATTTTTCGTCAAAAAAGGCCCTGGTTGGCCATCGGATCCCCGGGCAGCGACCGGATTACCTCCACCATCCTTCAAGTTCTCATTCGATTGACCCAACAATCCCCCTTTGACGCCGTGGCTTCACCGCGCATTCACTGTACCTATGAGGGTAAGGTATCCATGGAAGCGGCCTACATGAGAGACGATATACCGAAAACTCTACAGTCAAGAGGTTTCAAAATCGACATTCGTGAGCCCATGTCCTTTTACCTGGGGTGTGTTCAGATGGTGCTTTCACAAAACGATGAATTCATCGGTGTGGCCGATCCGCGTCGGGACGGGGCGGCCCGGGGTCCCAAAAAATGACGCTCCCTTTTCTCGTCTCCGTGCCCCATGCCGGATTAAGCATCCCTCCGGAAGTTAAAGGCCTTTGCATTCTTAAAGAAGAGGACATCATCAAAGATGGCGATGAAGGGGCCGCGGAGATCTACTATCCATTAAGGGATCAAGTGACGGCCTTTGTCTTCACCGATATCGCTAGAGCCATCGTGGATATGAACAGAAAGGAAGATGATCGGACAAAGGACGGCATTATCAAGACCCACACCTGCTGGGATGTTCCCGTATACATGGAGGGCCCGTCCGAAGGAGTGGTGACATCGCTCATCGAACGATATTACAGACCATACCATTCACAGTTATCCTCTTTAGCCAAGGGGGTCATGCTGGGACTCGATTGTCATACCATGGCCACCGTGGGTCCGCCCGTCGGTCGTGACGCCGGATCAAAACGGCCTCGGGTCTGTCTCAGTAATGGGGATGGGAGCACCTGTCCACAGGAGTGGATACTATCCCTTTCCGAGTGTTTTTCTGAGGTCTTTGGGGAGCATGTCTCCATCAACGAACCTTTCAAAGGCGGCTATATTACCCGTTCACATGCCAAGGAAATCCCATATATCCAAATAGAATTGTCCCGTGAACCGTTTTTTGATAACCAAGAAAAAGGCCGGCAGGTTTTTGAAGCCGTCAAAAAATGGTGGGAATTGTGTGTTTAGATGAGGTGGGTCCGAGTGTCACTTCACGTTGGCTTGATGAAGAAGGCCGAGATGACAGTAGTTTTTCTGTTGCAGCTATATTGAGAGGATCATAAAGAAAAAGAACTGTTTTTCTTGATTCCGCAAAAAACGCAGTCTTTCACGACATAAAGGAGAGCACGACATGAAGGTGAACATCCCTAAAACATTCATCCCCCTTCTTTTTACTCTTCTTCTATCTAATGTAGGGCTGTATGGACATTCTCCTGTGCCCGCCGAATTCCCCTCATTGGTGTCATCTCTTAACGTTGAGACTTCTCTTGAATTCTGTAATGAGCGCGTGCCCGTCAAGGAATGGGAAGTTCGTGAGCGATTTGAAAAAGAGCTTCTGCTTTCTCTTTGGGATAGGCCTCAGGTCATACTATGGCTGAAACGTTCTACCCGCTATCTTCCTCATATCGAAAAGGCATTAAGAGAGAGTGGCACGCCTGATGATCTCAAATACGTTGCCATTGCGGAGAGCGCCCTTCGACCCCATGTGGGTTCGAATAAAGGCGCCATAGGTTTCTGGCAATTTCTGAGGGGCACGGGCAGGAAGCACGGGCTTGTTATTGACGAGTATTTGGATGAAAGACGAAGTATCTTCGCATCAACCCGGGCCGCGATAGAGTACTTCACGGAACTGAAAATCCGATTCAAATCATGGACACTCGCTGCAGCCGCTTATAATATGGGTGAGGAGGGTCTTGCAGCGGAGATGCTGGAACAGGGTACGGAAAACTACTATGATCTTTATCTCCCTCTTGAGACACAGCGATATATCTTCAGAATCCTTTCGGTGAAGCTTATCTTTTCTGATCCTCAGCGATACGGTTTTGTTCTTGCCGAAGAAGACTTCTATCCTCCCCTAACATTTGACCGGATTCATGTTGAATGCTCCCAAGAAATTCCTATCAGGATAATAGCCGACGCAGCGAAAACCCATTTCAAAGAGATAAAGGATTTGAACACCGAGATCAGAGGGCACTACCTGTCAAAAGGAAAGCATGAGATTCTTGTCCCTGAAGGGGCTTCAAAAGGTTTTCAAGCAAGGTACAAAGCCAATCTGGAAGAATACGCGACAGCAAGAAAGGAAAGGATCTATGTGGTGAAGAGCGGGGATAATCTCACCTTGATCGCCGACAGGTTCGGTGTGTCTCTATCCTCCCTTCTTATCTGGAACCGTATTGACATCAAAAACGCCATCCATCCGGGAGATAGGCTTACGATCTACAATGTAGATGCAAACAATGACAGGGAAAAGGAATAAGCCACAATCCATGGGCGTTCCTGAGCACCCACCGTATACAGTCCACTTCTTAGATAGCCTTCATCCATGTTAAGATAGGCATTCACGTCACAGAGTCGGGTCTGAATCCCTTGTCTATATCTTCAGGATCAACTACAGTGCCGGACATGTAACCTTCAGGGATAGCTAGTGGTGGCACGGTAGAACCTTTCCGGGTCCTCCACCAGAGCCGGCTTTTATGCGATCCGCCAGGGTATCACCCTCAATCAGTTCCATGACAAGAAAGTGGGTGCCGTCGGATTCCTCAAGACCATGGATGGCAGCTATGTTGGGATGGTTAAGGGAAGCAAGCAGCTTCGCTTCACGTTGGAAACGCGCTATTCGATCTGTGTCCCTTGCAAACTCATCCGGCAGTACTTTAATGGCGACTTCTCGTCCGAGCTTCGTGTCCTTGGCCTGATAGACCTCTCCCATACCGCCTCTGCCG
>CAZCCX010000124.1:0-6625 GCA_964497115.1 uncultured Desulfobacteraceae bacterium | reverse complement strand
AGGCAAGGGTAAATTATTTCATGGCTTTCTATGACCATAACTTGGCAAAAGCACGACTATTGCGGGCCGTCGGAGAATACTGAAATCGATGAAGCCGTGAAAGGGTATTTTTGGAGTCTTGACGGGTTTATCAAGGATATGGCCTTTTGCATTAGAAAACATCATGATTCAACTCTTCCGTGTCTCGAAAAGTTTTGGGGTTAGTAAGGCGCTACAGGATATTAACCTGAGAATTCGCAAAGGGGAATTTGTCTTTGTCACAGGACCGAGCGGCGCAGGCAAAACGACCCTTCTCAGGCTTGTGTTTGGCGCCGAGCCACCGACAGACGGTCAAATACTGATCCGCGGGATCAACTTGAACCGAATCAGGAGAACAAGCCTGGATCTTTTGCGAAGACGGATGGGATTCGTGTTTCAGGATTTCAAATTATTGCCCAGGAAGACAGTTCTCCAAAATGTGGCCATTGCGCTGGAGGTTGCAGGAGAGAGGCCTTCCGTCGTCAGGAAAAAGACTCGTCAGGCCCTTAAGGCCGTCGGGTTATCAAAAAAGGAGGAGCTCTATCCCCTTCAACTTTCCGGAGGCGAACAACAAAGAGTGGCCATTGCCAGGGCTGTTGTCAATGATCCTTTGATCCTTATTGCCGATGAGCCGACGGGAAATCTGGACCCGGACATCACCAGAGACATTATGATTCTTTTTCGAAGCATAAGCCTGAGAGGAACCACCGTCATCATCGCCACGCACAGCCAAGAACTAATGAAAGACACTGAACAGAGAATTGTCCTTCTAAAAGAAGGAAAAATGCTCAAAGAGAGATAACAGTATGGGCTTGCGAAACTGGGCCTATTATACGAAACACGCATTCATCAATATCTTTGGCAACCGGCTTGTCCATGCCATCAGTGTCGGCACCATAACAAGTTCTCTGATCCTTTTCGGTTCATTTATTCTTCTGTTCTATAATCTCAATAACTGGATGGTAGAGTGGGGGCAATCTTTATCCATGTCGGTCTATCTTCAGGACGAAATAGATCAGAAGACAAAGGCGAGGATAGAATCCCTCATGAAAAATCTTCCGAGCGCTGAATTAAAGGAATATATTTCTAAAGACAGGGCCATGCAAGACCTGGTAGATGGGCTTGGTGCTCATTCCGGATTATTGGAGGGGCTGAAGGAGAACCCTTTGCCAGCCTCCTTCGAGATCATATTCAAGGATGTGAACATTCGTCAGCTAGACCCGCAGAGAATGAAGGAAGAGATTGAGAAGATCGAAGGTGTTCAGGAAGTCCAGTATAGTGAAGAGTGGCTGGACCGGCTTGAAGGTCTGATATATGTTCTGAAAGTCGCAGGCTTTATTATTGCAGGTTTCCTCTGTTTGGCTGTCTTGTTTATCACCACAAACACAATCAAGTTGACCATATACTCTCGCAGGGACGAAGTGGAAATCCTGAAGCTCGTAGGGGCCACCGACTGGTTTGTGAAGATACCATTTCTCATAGAAGGGGCTATTCAGGGTTTGGTGGGTGGAATCATTGCCTTGTCTGCACTTTTTCTACTCTTTTTGATGTTTTCTTTGGACAATGTTCACATTATTGGTCTCCCAGTGCTTGAGATTGTCTTTTTACCTATGGCACATCTGGCCTTTATCCTCCTGCTAGGTTTGATTTTGGGGTTGGTCGGGAGCTTTATCGCCGTAGGTCGGTTTATAGATGTGTAGGAACGAGGATCATTGTTAGCGATATGTTCGAACGTACAAGATTCTTTCATATTCTCAGTCTTCCCGTTTTCTCTGCCTTCCTGTTTTCTCTTATGGCACTATTTCCGCCGGCTGCGTCATCATATGACACTGATACAAAGAAGAAGCAGATTGAGCAGATAGAAACAGACCTTACACGGGAAAAGGAGCAGTCTTTGAAGCTGGAGATCAAGGAACAGGATCTCTTGGGACAGCTCGCAGAAATTGAGAAGAGAATTGAGGAAAAAAGAAGATCTCTGGAGCAAGTGAAAGAAGAGTTGCGTGTCAGCCGAAAAGAACTAAGAACCCAAGAAGTGAAGCTGGAGCGTCTAGAGGAAGCCTCAATCGGCGTACGGGACAAGCTTGCTGAAAGACTGGTCGCTTTTTACAAATATGCAAAAAGAGGGTATGTGCACCTCTTCGTTTCATCGAGCAATATTGATCAGTTGAGAAAGAGGATGAAGTATCTCCAAGTCATTATGTCCGAAGATCAACGCCTTTTGGCAGAATCGGCAAAACTGCAGCAAGAGATAAATAAAGAGATCATCCTCGTTAGAGAAAGGCTAAGCGTCATTGAGGAGATGAAGAAAGCAGAAAGCGCTCGGGTCTTGGCCGTAAAAGAAGAACTCGACAACAAGGTGCTCCTCCTCATGAAAGTTCATGAAGAAAAGGAGTTCCATGACACCCTGGTGGAAGAGTTGGAGTTGGGGGCAGAAAATCTGGGGGAGACTTTGTTGAGCCTGGATAGAGAGCAAAAGGAGAAGAAGTCGTTGCCATCAGGCTTCGTGGATTCGAAGGGCAAATTGCCCCTTCCGTTCCAGGGAAAGATCATGGAGAATCAGGACTGGTGGGGGGTGGATGTGGTAAACACCCATAAAGGCATATTTATTCAAGGATCTCTGCGAGCGGAAGTGAAGTCCATTTTTTCAGGAAGGGTCGATTTTTCGGGCCGGCTCAGAGGGTATGGAGAAACCGTCATCATTAACCACGGTTCACGGTATTTTACCGTGTCTGCATACCTCTCTGAAAGGCACAAAAAAGAGGGAGATATAGTGAAAAGTGGAGAGGTGATCGGCCTGTTAGGTGATGCCGGTCCTTCTGAAAATCCGCAGCTCTATTTTGAAATAAGAAGGGCCGGAACCCCTCTTAATCCATTGAGGTGGGTGAAAGTTCATTGACGTTCGGGAGAAGAATAGAGTAAAATTAAATATTTCTGGGATCTTTCGCAGGATAATCTCGATCAGCAGGAATTCGTGTCAGCTCTCTTCCTTTTTCCTCTTTTGAGAATCACAGAGAATCCCAAAAAAACGAGCGGGAGTTGGATCATGACATCAAAGAACAGGAAAATTGCGTTGTTGGTTCTCCTATGCCTTTTGTTTGCTGGCGTACTTTTTTTCAATGGGAAGAGTTGGGAGGTGACGGCCAGAACCAGTGACGTCTACGAAAATCTGGAGATTTTTACTGAGGTCCTCAGAGAAATCCAAGAGAATTATGTTGACCTCAAGGAGCCTGAGGAACTAATCCAGGGCGCCATCAAGGGGATGGTTGAGAACCTAGATCCTCACTCGTCTTATATGGATAAGAAAGAGTATGAGGACTTGATGGAGGATACAAGAGGTAAGTTCGATGGTGTCGGAATTGAGATTACGGTTCGGGATAATATACTTACGGTAGTTTCGCCGATTGAAGGGACCCCTGCATACAAGGCAGGGATAGAGGCCGGAGACCAGATCATAAAAATTGACGGCGAGCTGAGTACGGATATGAGTTTACCGGATGCGGTGAGTCGTATAAGGGGGGAAAGAGGAACCAAGGTCAATCTGACCGTCAGGCGTGAAGGGGTTGGCGAGCTTCTTGAATTCTTCCTTACGCGAGATGAAATCCCTATCGCGAGTGTTCGGCACTATCTGCTTACCCCTGATATCGCGTACGTCCGGATCACGACTTTTCAGGGCGAGACGGATCGAGATTTAGCTGAGGCCCTGGAAAAAATAGAGGAAGGACGGAACTTAGAGGGTCTCATCCTGGACCTCAGGTGGAACCCGGGCGGATTGTTAACTCAGTCGATCAGTGTGTCTGATCTCTTTCTCGATTCGGGGGTTATTGTGAGCACAAAGGGGAGAGACGACGTCCAGAATATGGATTTTTCGGCAGAGAAGAATGATGCACCGAGGAATTATCCCATGATTGTGTTGGTCAATGGCGGAAGCGCAAGTGCATCAGAGATTGTCGCGGGAGCCTTGCAGGACAACAAAAGGGCACTGATTCTCGGAACTCAGACCTTTGGAAAAGGGTCTGTTCAGACCATTCTGCCCTTGTCAGATGGGTCAGGCCTCCGTTTGACGACAGCAAACTACTATACGCCGAGTGGTAGATCCATTCAGGCGAGCGGGATTACACCTGACATCATACTGGAACTCATTCCCCCCAATGTGGTTGTAGACGAAGAGGTTGATACCGGCTTCAGCATAAGAGAGGAGGATTTGCCAAACCACCTGGAACCAGATGAAGGCAGAGAGGTGATAACGATAGAAGAAACGATTTCCCTCCCTGAGTCAGGTGATGAAGTGGAGAGCAAAAAAGAAAATACGGAAAAGCAGGATATAAATGAAGAGGAAGACGATGAGACAAAGGAAAGAATCAGGGCACTAATTGAGAATGACAATCAAGTTCGGCATTCCCTTGAGCTCATTCAGACCTGGAACGTCTTTTCACAACTGAAAAGTGAACCCTAATTCTAGTGTCTCGTACCATATTTTCTGAGACCAATGCTCATGGCTTCTGATAGAGATTCTCGATTATTTTGCTGTGAAATAAGGCATGGACTATTCCCTCAAGACGATATCTATAGGGTCCAGTGGCGGTGATCTGCCCTTTGAGGGTTTAGGGGGCCGTTTTTTCCAAGCGAACCAGACATTCTGCCATAAGTTCATAGGCATAAACCCTCAAAGGGCAGATCACTGGGGGTTCAGTGGAATTTCTTTTTGAGATATCGTCTTTCGGGAACAGCCCATGCCTCATTTGTATTTAGGCTATGAATAGATGATACGAGATGCTAGCTTGGTCTAGTCTACCGGAGACACGGAATATCTAGAGCGAGAAAGGTTTGGCTCTAGCTAAAAGCAGAGTGTTTATTTGTTATTGATGTTGTGAGAGTCTGTATTTTGCGGGCCCCATTTCTCATTTTTGAGAAGTGGGGTCTTTTCGTTCCAATGAAAAAACCTTGTGAAGTTAGAAGGTTGTCATTGGAGGTAAATAAATGATAGAATACAATACCATAGATGTTATTGCAGCTTGGGGTTCCTGTCAGAGATGAATGAAGGAGAGAGTTTTTCCGGGACTGGGGTTTTGCTTTGGTGAGAATCAATGACCGAACCTAGAGAAGAGTCAAGGAGGGCGGCCAGATCGGTGACTCTGGCGGGAGCCGCACTGAATGGTTTATTGATTCTCCTCAAGTTTTCCGCAGGAATCATTGGGAAGAGCCAGGCCCTCATCGCGGATGCGGTCCATTCCGTTTCGGATCTTGTGACTGATGCTGTCGTCCTTTTTGGCGTCAGGATTGGCGGAAAGGCTCCCGATGAGGAACACCCTTTTGGCCATGCTCGCATTGAGACCTTGGCCTCCGCCATCGTGGGACTGGCCCTGATCGTCACGGCGTTGTATTTGGGAGTGAAGGCTGCATTTCATATCTACCTTCACGCGGAATACTTTCCTACCAATATTGCTTTAATGGGGGCCGTTGTCTCGATCGTCGCAAAAGAGGCGCTATACCATTACACTGTATACACCGGGCGTCGGATCAAGAGCCAATTGATAGTTGCCAATGCATGGCATCATCGTTCGGACGCTCTTTCCTCTGTGGCCGTCTTGCTGGGTGTTATAGGCACACGGATCAATCCTGCCTGGCACATGCTCGATTCCTTTGCCGCAGGTTTAGTCTCTTTTTTTATTGTAAAGGTCGGTCTGCGGATTTTGGGGAACAGTCTGCGTGAATTCACCGACACAGCTCCCAAAGCCGATGCACTGGACAGTATCAGACATTGTGCACGAAATGTGGAAGGTGTGCGCGATATACACGATCTTAGGGTCCGAACAGCCGGGGGACTTTACCAAATGGAGATCCACATCACAGTTGATGGTCATATCCCGGTTGTGGATGGTCACAGGATCGCCAAGGAAGTCGAACGTTGCTTGAGTGAAGAGATCGAAAGGATTGATCGAGTCATTGTCCATGTAGATCCAGATCCCGATTCCCTTTGAGCATATTTAGTTGGGCTTCTCATAAGAAAAAGACCTCGCCACCTTTCTGCAATTCAATGTCAATCCGCCTTATCCGTCCACAATTTCTTATGAAGAGCCTTCTTCTGATTGTGTGAGGCCGCGCGTCCTTCGCCCTCTCCGGACCCGGATTCTTGCTCTTCCTCCAATACAGACTGTCCGTATATTTGCTCTCAAACGAAATCCCTCTGTTTTCTGTCAAGAGATGAAAAGTGCCCCATGCACGTTCCAGGTAGATCTTTTCTTAAACGTACAGGTAAATGGCCTTTCGCAAGAAAGATCCCTACTATAGAAATCAGCGGTTATTAAAGGTAAATATATGTTAGAATTAGTTATTTAAAAATCGCATTGCACCATAGAAAAACTAATTGACAATAAAAAACTATCAGTTATGATACCTTGATGTTCTTCACGCTTATAGGAAACCCTTAGGGTCGCTGAGATCGCGCCCTTTTTTTTCGAAGTTTTGCCATTTCACACAGATATGGGAGGTAAAGAGTCCATGAAGAAGTATGGAATAAGCCGATTTGTTCTATTGGTCTTGTTATTCGGTCTTGGTGGGGTTGCACATGCCGAGTCCCGGAACGAAGAACAAGGGGTCTTCACTTTAG
>CAZCCX010000123.1:0-6734 GCA_964497115.1 uncultured Desulfobacteraceae bacterium | reverse complement strand
AGGACGTGATAACCATGGTTTGTACAACGATTAAGGAAGGGACCGATTGCTTCTTCATGACCAACAACGGATGCCAGTTCAATGGCGGGAGCTGCCATACCATCATTGAGCAATGTGAAGGCTGCCAAAAAATTGTGGACTTACCAACCGGGCAATACTGCTTGAGCTTTCCCGACCCTGCAATGAGATGGCGGATAGGGAATTGCAGCATGGCCACCCACGCAAAGGTGAGTACATCAAAGGGTAACGGCAAGTTGAACCCCTTGAAGGCCTCAAAGCGCAGAGCCGGCTAGAGACTCTCCCAATCAATACCAGTGGCGTGATCAACTGGGTTCGGAACACGGACTCATGGTGATCTATGCCCGGACTCTGTCTGCGTGTGGACGCCGATTACCTCTTGAGGTAAATAAAAAACTCCTGGTTTCCCTTTGGCCCCAGGATGGGAGAGGGTGTACAGCCCTTCGAGTGCCAGCCCGCCTCCTCAAAAAATTTGCTCAGGTTGGCAACGACCTCTTCACGCATGGAAGGATCACGAACCACGCCCCCCTTCCCTACCTGACCCTTTTCAACCTCGAACTGGGGTTTGATCAGGGCGACGATAAAGGCATCATCCAAAAGGAGATGGGAGACAGGGGGAATCACCAGTTTCAAAGAGATGAATGAGACGTCAATGACCGCGCCGTTGATGGGTTCTTTGATTTGCTCGGGCCCAAGATAACGGATATTAGTTTTCTCGAAGACGACAACACGCGGGTCTTGACGAATCTTCCAGTGGAGTTGGCCGTATCCCACATCCACTGCAACAACCTTCTCCGCCCCCCGCTGCAGCAGACAGTCTGTAAACCCGCCCGTAGATGCACCCACGTCCAAAAGGATCTTACCCTTCACCTCCACAAGAAAACGGTCAAGGGCGGCCTCCAGTTTTAATCCTCCTCGGCTCACATACGGAAGGGATGGTTTTTTTAGGGAAATTTCGGAGGAAACAGGGATGAGATGTCCCGGTTTGTCAGAAATGTGGTTGTTGGCCTCCACCAGCCCGGCCATGATCATTCTCTTGGCCTTTTCACGGCTTTCTACCAGGCCCCGTTGAACGAGAAGAAGATCAAGTCGGATTTTGTCGTTCCGAGACATTCTATTTGATTGAGATCCACACTCTCTTGTTTCGTACTTCCTGTCAATGCGCGCGATTAATCAAAGAGTAGATGCACATACGAGAATAAACCTATACTTTGGCCGTGGAGGTCTCTCTTCAAGGCCGCAACCATCGACAAAATCGCGTAGCAATTCTATGCTTGGCCACAAAGCGCTCTGGCTCCCTTTACAATCCCCGACGCATCAAGGCCATATATCTCTCTAAGAAGAGCCGAAGGACCATGTTCTACAAACTTGTCGGGAAGGCCCATCCTTTTTACACTGACGTTTTCCACATCCATGTCACTTAGTAGCTCCAGCAGGGCGCCCCCTAAACCCCCTTGACTGATATTTTCCTCAACCACAAGGATCTTGCCCACAGCTTCGGCCTCCCGGGCCAGTCTTTTATCGAGGGGCTTGACAAACCGACAATTGACTACCCCCACTGACACACCCTCTTCTTCCAAAGTCCGGGCAGCCTCCATGGCAGGGGAAACCATGTTTCCCAGCGCCAAGATCAGCAGGTCTTTACCCTCCTTGAGAACTTCCGACTCACCGATGGGGATACTCTTGTACCCCGAATCCAAAGGAACACCTACACCAGCCCCCCTTGGATAGCGGATGGCGACAGGACCGGATTGCTCAAGGGCCGTGTAGATCATGTGCCTCAACTCGTTCTCATCCTTCGGGGCCATGACGGTCATGTTCGGCAGGCTTCGAAGATACGTAATATCAAAGTGTCCATGATGGGTTGGGCCGTCCTCTCCCACCAACCCGCCCCGATCCAGACAAAATACCACATGGAGATTGGGGAGACATACGTCATGGATAATCTGATCATAGGCCCGCTGAAGGAAGGTGGAATAGATGGCAACAACAGGTTTGAAGCCTTCTGAGGCGAGTCCCCCCGCAAAGGTCACCGCATGCTGTTCTGCAATCCCCACATCAAGGAACCGATCAGGGTAGGATTCTGCGAACTTGTTAAGTCCGGTCCCCTCCGGCATGGCCGCAGTAATGGCATAGACTCTCTGATCCTCTCTGGCAAGTTCAACCATGGCATCCCCAAAGACCTTTGTGTATGAAGGGGCCGGTTTTGAAGGGCCCTTTGTGGGAGATCCGGTGGAGATATCGAAGCTCCCGACCCCGTGATAATAGGCGGGATCTTCTTCGGCCGGCCTGTATCCTTTACCCTTCTGCGTCATCACGTGAATCAGCACCGGGCCTTCCAAGAGAAGGGCGTTTTGGAACGTCTCTATGAGGCGATCCAGGCGATGTCCCAGGATGGGACCAATATACCTGAATTTAAAGGCCTCAAAGAGCATCCCGGGGCTAAAGAAGGTGATGAAGGAATCCTCACTCTTTCGAATGAGGTTCACGATGTTCTCGCCGATACCCGGAATCGATTTGAGGAACTGCGAGAGTTCCTTCCTCAGATGGACAAACCTGCGGGCCGTCATCTTGCGGCTTAGAAAGGATGAAAGCGCCCCCACGTTGCGGGATATGGACATGGCATTGTCGTTCAGAACCACAATAAGGTCCTCGCCCGCGTCCCCCGCCTGATTGAGTCCCTCAAAAGCCAGACCGGCGGTCATAGAGCCGTCGCCGATCACAGCAAGAACCCGCCGCTTCTCTCCCTTTAGAGCCTTTGCCGTGCTGATGCCCAGGGCCGCAGAGATGGAGGTGCTGCTGTGCCCCGTATCGAACGTATCGTATGGGCTTTCCGCTCTCTTTGGAAAGCCGCTGATCCCCCCGTAGGTCCGAAGGGTATGAAAACGATCCCTTCGACCTGTAATAAGCTTATGGGTGTATGCCTGGTGGCCCACATCCCATATGATCTTGTCATTCGGGGCATCAAACACATAATGCATGGCAATGGTCAACTCTACCACACCCAGGCTGGGAGCCAGATGACCTCCAGTCTTGGACACCGTTTCAACAATTCTCTCTCTGATCTCCGCGGCCAGTTGTTCGAGTTCCTCTAGGTTCAGTTTCTTCAGATCTGCCGGGCTGTCAATTGTGTCAAGAAGTCTTGTCTCCGCTTTATCTGTTCTATCTGTCATTATGTCTTTCTCTTGATAATATATCTCGCAATATGCCTCAAAGGATCTGCCCTGTCCTCAAGAGACTTCAGGGATTCCATAGCCCGATCCACCAAGGCCCTCTGGATCTCTTTTGATCTTTCCAGGCCAAATACCGCGGGGTAAGTGATCTTCCCTTGCTGGACATCACTTCCCACACTTTTGCCCATCTCCTGGCTACTGCCCTCGACATTCAGAATGTCATCAGCCACCTGAAAGGCCAATCCGATATCTTTTCCGTAAGAAGTCAGGGCCTTCAACTGGTCTTTCTCCGCGCCACCCAGAATGGCCCCCGAACAGACGGACGCAGCGATTAAGGCCCCTGTCTTGCGGGTGTGGATAAACTCGACAACTGAAGAATCGCCTTCTTTTCCTTCGGATTGAATGTCCACCACCTGCCCCCCCACCATACCCTCATATCCGGCGGCCGTTGCAATAAGGCCGATGACTTTGAGAGAGGCGCCGGGCTTCACTCTATTCTCGGGATCCGGGTGGGTCATGAGATGAAACGCCTTTGTGAGGAGGCCGTCACCGGCAAGAAGTGCCATGGCTTCCCCAAAGACCCTATGATTTGTCGGTTTCCCTCTTCTCAGGTCATCGTTATCCATAACCGGGAGATCATCATGGATGAGGGAATAGGTATGGATCATTTCAAGGGCACACGCAACAGGCAGTACACTCTGCGCATCTCCTCCCACTGCTTCGGCCCCTGCGATACAAAGGATGGGTCTCAGCCTTTTTCCCCCTGCAAACAGGCTGTATCGCATGGCCTTGACCACGTCAGCTGAATATTCTTCTGATTCCGGAAGAAACCCTCCCAGGGCCTCGTCCACTAGCGCCCTCTTTTCCTTGAGATAGAGCTTAAGGTTCATGATATCAACAAGTTCGTAATAATTCGGCCTTCAAAAAAGACTTATTAAGAAGGTGTTCGTGAATAGGAATATAGAGACCAAGGGCATACGGCCTAGAGCGCAAGGAAGAGCAGTTTGACCTTATGCCCTGGGCCTTGTGCCTTGAGCCTTCACCTTATCTTTCAATCTTCCCCTTGCACCCCCGCCTCAAAGGGTTGTTGGCTGTATTTCCCCTCATTTTCCTTAACCAGCATGGTGACCTTTTGTTCCACTTCCTCAAGTCTCTTGGAGCAAAAACCGATGAGTTTCACCCCTTCTTCAAAAATCTTAAGGGAATCATTCAAAGACAGATCACTCTCCTCAAGGCTTTCAACGATATCCTCCAATCGTTGCATCGCTTCTTCAAATTTCTTCTCGGCCATTATTGATGCCCCCCCAAAAAGTCAAAAACAGGACGGCAAAGTAAGAAACCGTCACTACTCCTCCAGTTGGCTGCTCTTATCGACCAACTGTGATGGGTCGATCCGAGCGCCGTTAACCCTTACCCCCCAATGCAGATGGGGCCCTGTGGCGCGTCCTGTGGAGCCCACAGAACCGATGATGGCCCCCTTTTCAACCATTTCTCCTTGTTGAACCTGTATCTTGTCCATGTGGAAATACATACTCTGTATCCCGCCCCCATGATCAATCACAACGAACAGGCCGCTGAAGAAATGGTCGCCAGTCAAGACCACGCGCCCGTCATTGATGGCCTTGATCGGCGTCCCCTTCTTGCCCCTCAAGTCTACACCGGTATGGGGAGACCTGGGATGACCATTGATCACGCTCCTTCGACCAAAAGGACCGATCACCTCGCCGGGAACGGGCTTCATAAAGGAGCCGTCCCAGAGAGGGCTTGAGGGCTCGGCCTCCCACAAGGCATTTGTCACCGCGGTTTCTTTTCTGACCCTCGCAAGGGTTTCGGCATCCAGATCAACCATATTCTGGGGAAGGGTCAGATTCCGCACGCCGTAGTCTTTTTCCCGTATCTCCATGTTCAGCCTTTGTTCAGGACCTGAATCAGACATTTTTACCACCACATCATTCCGTCCCGGGCCTGCGGTCAGGTCCACCCCCAAAAATCCGATCCAATCCGTCTTTTCAGGGTTTGAAACCAGATGGACCTTTTCCCCCATCCAGGTCACCAGAGGGGTTTCGCCGTTTTCAACGTGGATGCGGATAAGGCTCAATTCTCCCTGATGAATGACACGGGCTGAAAGGTGAATATCAGATTGAGACAAGGCCATTGTCACGGGTATCCCAGAGAGCATCAGAAACCCTATCATCACTAAAAGGGCAATGTTTTTCATAACGTTACGCGTTCCACCTCCATTGCATACCTCACTTTGTCAGTCGACCCCACAAAACCTCCCCGCCGCAAGCGGATGGGGAAAGGGCAGATCACCGCCACTGGACCTTATAGATATCGTCTTTAGGGAATAGTCCGTGCCGCATTTCAAGGCAAAGTAATCGAGAATCTCTATTAAGGGCCATACGCATTAGTCTCGGGAATCATGATACGAGATACTAGGCCCGCCCAGCGGGCTCATGGTTCCGTAATCTCTTCTATTCGGCACTCTATTTCCCCCTCAGCCAGGGTTACGAGAACATGGTCTCCCTTATTCAGGCCTGATACATCCTTTAGAATCAGTTTTTCCGGCAATTTCCTGGCAATACTGTACCCTCTTTTCAACACGGAAGAAGGATTCAGATCCTTTATCCTCTCTTCTAAATGAGCAAGGGCCATCCGGTGCTCTCTGAGCCTTCGGGATATCATGAGGGTCAGGGAATGCCTATGGAAGTCAATTCGTTGGGTTAAGGAAGCCAATACTCTTACGGGAGAATAGAGCAGGAGGGCTCGCCCCTCAGAAGCCAGATTCTTCTTGTGTTCCTTGACCACGGAATCCATCAACCTGATAAGTCTGTCATTGAGTTCATCCAGACGCTGCCAGGAATCAGTGACCCGTTTTCTTGGGTCACGGAGTCCTTTTGAAAGCAAGGCCAATCTCTGGTTCGAATGAGCAAGGGCGGTGTGAACGCTCAATAGTAAACGATCTCGTATCTCTCTCAAACGCGCCCTCAGGGTTTCCTTCTCCACCACCAGGAGTTCTGCGGCTGCCGAAGGAGTCGGCGCCCTGAAGTCAGCCACCATATCAGAAATGGTGAAATCAACCTCATGGCCCACGGCTGAGACCACCGGGACGCGGGATGCCCTAATGGCCCGTGCCAGTTCCTCTCGGTTAAATGCCCACAGATCCTCCAGCGATCCCCCACCCCGTGTCAGGACAATGACATCCACACTGATCTCTCGATTGACCACATCCAGGGCCTCCACCATCTCTGCCGCGGCTTCGTCTCCCTGGACCTTCACCGGGACAATGATGACGCGAATATTTGGAAATCGCCGAAGGATTATTTTCAAAAAATCCCGAATGGCCGCCCCGGTGGGGGACGTAATGACGGCGACGCTCCGGGGGAGATAGGGGAGAGGTTTCTTGACCTCCTTATCAAAAAGCCCTTCAGCAGCCAGTTTCCCTTTGAGTTGCTCAAAGGCCAGTGCAAGGGCGCCGATGCCCACGGGTTCCAGATAATCAAGGATGATCTGATATTCTCCCCTGGGTTCGTAGACGCCGAT
>CAZCCX010000122.1:0-6740 GCA_964497115.1 uncultured Desulfobacteraceae bacterium | reverse complement strand
TGACTCTTTCAGTCCCGCAAGTCGCGGGACTGAAATGTCCGTGTCCGTCTGCGTGCGTCTGTGGCCAATTATCATGTTTTCCTTTAGTTGACTTCTTGAACGGGAATATCGTGTCTAACCAGCATCCGTTAATCTTGAAGAAAAGTTCAAACGGCAAAACCTATGAACACTGACTCCCGTGATACGGGATCTTCGACAGTCCCAGAGGACCAGGTTTCTTGAATCGGATGAACTCTCTAACTACTTAATCCTTTTCCTCTTACCCGGTTTTCAGCCGTGGTTACGGCCATACGAATGGCTGCTCTTAGGCTGGAGGGATCTGCTACGCCCTTTCCTGCGATATCATAAGCTGTGCCGTGATCCACGGAAGTCCGGACAATTGGAAGTCCCAAGGTCATGTTGACAGCGTCGGAGAAATGGAGAAGTTTCAGAGGGATCAGCCCCTGATCATGGTACATGGCCACCACGGCATCGAATTGTCCCTTTGCCGCCTTGTAGAACAATGTATCTGCGGGGAAAGGCCCTTCCACGAGACATCCTTCGGACATGGCCCTCTCCACGGCCGGGCCAATGATTTTGTCCTCTTCTGATCCGAACAATCCAGACTCCCCCCCATGGGGATTCAGGGCAGCCACGCCTAATCGCGGCCTTTTGATCCCGAAATCAAGGCGAAGGGCTTGCCATGTAATGCTTATGGTCCTATAAATCCTGTCTGAATTCAGGATGTATGGAACCCTTTCGAGGGCACAATGGATGGTGGCAAGGGTCACTCTCAGTCTGTTTCCTGCCAGCATCATGACGTAGTCTTTCGTGTTCGTCAGATGTGCGATGAGCTGGGTATGTCCGTCAAAAAAATGGCCCGCCTCGTGCATTAAAGCCTTATTAATCGGGCCGGTCACGATGGCTGCGATCTCTCCACGTTGTGCTGTCTCAACGGCTTTGGTGATGTAGCTCACCATGGCCTCTCCCCCCTCAACCCTGGGGATCCCCGGGATGATCGATTCTTTATCCAGTTGTGAGACGGCGATCAGATCGATTTCTTCAGGTCCTCCTCCGGCTTCCAAAGGGCTTGAAATCTCACGAATAGGCTTTTTCCTCACTCCATCGATTTCCACGGACAGGGCCCCAGCATCCCCCCATACGACAGGTCGGCATATTTCGTGTATTTCTGAATCAGAGAGGGCCTTTTTGATGATTTCGGGGCCAATGCCCGAGGGATCGCCCATGGTGATGCCTATTACAGGAAGATCACTCAAGTTTTTCTCCTTAATGAAGACCTCGCCACCTTTCTCCAGTTGAATGCAAATCCACCTTTTCCGCCCGCAAATTCTTATGAGGAGCCTCTTTCTGGAAGGTTTTCGGGCGTTGGCGCAATCCTAAATTATCTTTCTTTCAAGAGGAACTGTCAATTGTATTTCGTGACGAACGTGTGATATAAAATGAGGGTGGATTCCTTCTAGAGAAGTATGATGATTTGGGTGTTGGAAGAGAAGAGCTAGACATGAAAAAAGAGACTCAGGAGAAGGGATGGATTAGAAGAATCCCTCTGCACATAGCCCCTCCAAGCCTGAAAGACAATACGGCCGATGTAGACCGTTTGGCCAAGGCCATTAAAAGGGCCACGGATATTCGAGATGTGGCCATTGACTTTTTCTTTGCCAAGAAGATCCCATCGTTGCTGAGAGAATACAAGTATAGGGTTCAGGCTGTTGTTTATGAAGGATCCCTATCATGGCATTTAGCGGGTCTTTATCCGCTGGATGGCGACCATTCCATTTATGGGATTGCCGCGGATTTGGGGACATCAACGATTGCGTTGCGGTTGATCGATCTGACTACGGGGGAGGTCAAAGATGAGACAACTTTTCTCAACCCACAGATCGAGATGGGACAAGATATCCTCACGCGCATTCATTTCGCGTCACAGGATGGAGGTCTCCAGATGCTCCAGGCCGTTCTGATAGACAGACTGAACAAAGAGATCGGTCGAGTGACCGAGCGTCACGGCATGGAACCCGACTCTCTTGTCGGGATATGCGCAGCAGGCAATACGACCATGAGCCATCTTTTCCTCGGCTTAGATCCTTACTGGATATGTCGGGAACCCTACATCCCTTCTATAAACAGATTTGATGTCATTTTCGCCGCCCGGCTCGGTCTCTCCATCCATCCGTACGCCCCGGTCCTGGTGATGCCTAATGTGGGAAGTTATTTTGGGGGAGACTTAATCGCGGGGATTCTGGCATCGGGGATGACACGCCGAGCTGAGACATCCTTCCTGGTGGACGTGGGGACCAATGCGGAGGTGGTCATAGGCAATCGGGACTGGCTTGTGGGGTGTGCAGGTGCAGCCGGTCCGGCCCTTGAGGGAGGGGTGACACGAATGGGAATGATGGCCGGCCCTGGCGCCATAAATAAAGTCCTCCTTGATCCTGACTCAGGGCGGCTCCATCTGGAGACCATTGGACGCAAACCTCCTATGGGCATATGCGGTTCAGGGCTCATCGATTTGGTGGCACAACTTTTTCTTGCCGGAATGATTGATTTTCGGGGAGAATATGTGGAAAGTAGATGTGGAAGCCGCCTTAGGGAAATCGATGGAATAAAACATTTCATTGTGGTGCCCTCACAGGATTCGGCTACCGGAAATGAGCTGACCCTGAGTCAGAAAGAGATCGACAGCGTAATACGCTCCAAAGCGGCCATGTACACGATTCTGAGCACGATCACTCAAATGACCAACGTTTCTGTCAAAGAAATCAGTCAGTTCTATATTGCAGGCACGTTCGGCGCTTATATGGATGCACGATCGGCTATTGACATAGGCATGATTCCCGATCTTTCTCTCGACATATACAAGCCCTTGGGCAATTCTTCACTGGCGGGAGCCACGATGGCCCTTTTGTCGCGCGCTGCCAAGGAGGAAATATACAACATACGTGACCGGGTTACCTATGTTGAACTCAACGTGAACCAGGAGTTTATGACTCTTTTTGGCGCGGCCAAGTGTATTCCCCATACAGACAGATCCCTCTTTCCTTCTGTGAAGGAATGGAATTTGGGTTGAAGAAGTCATCACAGAGACTAACTTTTGACGAACTCGTAAAAAGTTATATACCCGTCACTCCCGCGAAAGCGGGAGTCCATAACATCTTAGAATACCTGGATTCCCGCTTTCGCGGGAATGACAAAAACGGTGCAAAACGGACTTTTTACGAACGCAGCAACTTTTAGGTATGAATTTTTTTTATCCCATGCCCTGACATATGGGATATACTCCTCAAGAACGGTGAGCTTTGGCGATATGGTAGGCGTGATGCAGGCGTGAATTCAAATATGGAGGGGAATCGAGATGAAAGATCTGGTTGAAGTCATTGCGAAAGCACTTGTGGATAAGCCGGATGAGGTCGTGGTTACTGAAATAGAAGGACGTCAGGCCTCCGTGGTTGAGTTAAAGGTAGCCAAGGAAGACATTGGAAAGATAATCGGCAAACAAGGACGTACGGCGGCGGCTATCAGAACCATACTCAACGCAGCCTCCGCCAAACTGGACAAGCGATCTGTTTTGCAGATCCTGGAGTGATTTCGGTTTGAAGCTCTGTTCAGCCCCAGGTCTATGGGGGCCTTGGGCGTTGGAACGACACCTGTTTTGGCCAAATGGCCAAAGCGGGCTTTAGGGGTACCTGAAGCCATAACGATGAATCTTTCCTGTTTGCCCACTGTCTTGTTTCGCGTGATAAGGCTGTAAGTCTTGGGATGCAAGAAGAGCCGTTATCTATGAATCCCCTTTGAGGGGCTTTTTGGTTCCTCCCATTTTGTAGAAATAGGTTAGTGTCGTGTCTCAGAATTAACTTGAATAATAAGTCCCTACTGTACAGATTTAAAGGGGGCATGGGGGTCTCTTTTCAGTTCCACCACCCAAAAGACGCCTGAGCCCTTAACCGCCCCCAAAGAGGACAACGCTTGGTGGACAGGCACAAGGAATGCCCGTCGCTGTGGGTACATTGTTCGTGGGGCTGCTTCATAATATGCAAAATTATGGTGCCGTTCCACGACCTCTGGATAGATGGTGGTGAAACTGAAAAGAGACCCCCATGCCCCCAACGTGCCATAGAACCTGCTAAAATTATGAAAGCTATTTCTGAGACACGACACGAGAATAGTGTCACGAAAGTATGAGTATGTTAACAACAAAAGAAGCTATAGAAAAAAGAAGGAGTATACGGAAATACAAACCCGATCCGATTCCTGATGAGTTTGTCACGGAACTGCTTCATGCGGCCAGGCTCGCTCCCTCGGGCTGCAATGCCCAACCATGGAGATTCAAGACCGTCAAAGAGCCTGATGTCAAGGCACAATTGGCTCAGGCGGCCTATAAACAGTTGTTTATCGCGGAGGCCCCTGTTGTCATGGTCTGCTGTGCTGATATTCGAGGTTACATCGATGGAAGCTCCTCCGGTGCCCAGGATCTGGGAAAGATTGGGGCTGTTGAAGACAGGGTTGTCAGAACCATTAAGGATAAGACCGAGATCCTAAGGACCCTTGGGACAGATGACCTCGGTCCTCGCATCGCGGCAAATGTGGCGATCGCTATCGAGCATATGGTCCTGCGGGCTCTGGATTTCGGGCTCGGAACCTGTTGGGTTCGTTTGATCGACGAGTCAAAAATCAGGAAGATATTCGGATGGGATGATAATATCTATGTGGTGGCGCTCCTTCCCATGGGCTTTCCGGCAGAATCCCCTCAAGCCAGAAAAAGGCGGGAGCTTGAAGATATTTTGATATATTGACTTCCCCCTATCGTTGCACAAAAACCTTGATAAATAGACGTTCAAATCTCTCGTTGATCGGAATGCCAGGAGCCGGCAAGAGCACCGTGGGCGTGATTCCGGCGAAACAGACATCACGATTGCCTGCAAAGGCCTGACGCAGGAGAAAGGCTGCGAAAAAATCATTGAGGAAGTGAGAAAAAGGCGTTACTAATACAAGAACAGCCGAGGATGATTTGCCTCGGCTGATTTTTCACAAAGGACCAGGCCTTTATCAGGGCATGTGGATCCCGGAAATATACTATAGACTTTTAGGAGTAAGACACAATGGCAAAGAAGACCAAAACCGCGATTACCCCAACTCGTGAAGAAGACTATCCCGAATGGTATCAACAGATTATAAAGGCGGCAGACCTGGCCCAGAGCTCTCCCGTGAGGGGCTGTATGGTCATCAAACCGTGGGGATACAGTCTTTGGGAGAACATTCAGAAGGTATTGGATGGCATGATCAAGGAGACCGGCCACAAAAATGCCTATTTTCCCCTGTTTATCCCCCTCAGCTATCTGCAGAAAGAGGCGGACCATATTGAAGGCTTTGCCAAAGAATGTGCCGTCGTCACCCATCACAGGCTTGAAACCGGGCCGGACGGGAAGCTGCGGCCTGCCCCGGCTGCGCGGCTTGAAGAGCCCCTTGTGGTTCGTCCCACCTCAGAGACCATTATCGGTGAGATGTATGCGAATTGGGTGCAGTCGTACCGTGATTTGCCCATTCTCATTAACCAGTGGGCCAATGTGGTCCGGTGGGAGATGCGCCCCCGTATCTTCCTGCGTACAACCGAGTTTCTATGGCAGGAAGGGCACACGGCCCATGCGACGGAGGAGGAAGCACGTGAAGAGACCATGAAGATGCTCGATGTCTATGCCGATTTTGCGGAAGACTACCTAGCCATGCCGGTGATCAAAGGGGAAAAAAGTGAATCAGAGCGTTTCCCTGGTGCAGAGGCCACCTATTGTATCGAAGCCATGATGCAGGACCGAAAGGCATTGCAGGCAGGGACGTCCCACTTCCTGGGTCAGAACTTTGCGAAAGCAGCGCAGATCAAATATCTCTCAGACCAGGGAAGAGAAGAGTACGCATGGACCACATCGTGGGGCGTCACCACCCGTCTGATCGGCGGCGTGATCATGGCCCACAGCGATGATGACGGCATGGTCATGCCTCCGAGGGTCGCGCCGTCCCATATGGCCATACTCCCTATTATTCATAAAGAGGAGACCCGGGCGCAGGTCCTGGAGTATTGTGAAAAACTCAACAAACACCTTTCAGAACTCTCCTACAGAGGTAACAAACTCCAAGTTGAATTCGACACACGGGACATTCATGGGGGGGAAAAGGCATGGGAATGGATTAAAAAGGGGGTTCCCATGGTCCTGGAAATCGGCCCTCGCGATGTGGCATCCAATAGCGTGTTTGTGGGTCGGCGGGACCTGGGTCGCAAGAATCGCAAGAGTATGCCTTTGGAGGAGGTTGTTTCCACGGCAATAGATCAGCTCGAAGAGATGCAGAAGAACCTATTTGATCGAGCTCTGGCGTTTCAAAAAGGGAACAGCCTTCGAATTGATTCGAAAGAGGATTTTGAGGCCTATTTTGCACCCCGGAATAAGAACAAGCCGGAGATTCATGGGGGCTTTGCCATGTCGCACTGGTGCGGGAGTGCTGATGTGGAGGAAGAGATCAGCGACAAGTATGGGGTTAGTATCCGCTGCATTCCATTTGACACCGGAGACGGAGAAGGCACCTGCATCTTCACCGGCAAACCCAGCAAGCAACGGGTCGTTTTTGCCAAGTCCTACTAATTTGCCAAGGGCTCTAGTGTCGTGTCTCAGGAACAGCTTCCATTATTCTGAGCAGATTCTATGACACGTGGGGGGCATGGGGGTCTCTTTTCAGTTTCACCACCATCTGTCCAG
>CAZCCX010000121.1:4170-6809 GCA_964497115.1 uncultured Desulfobacteraceae bacterium | reverse complement strand
TCCCTCGGAGTCAAAGTAGAATTGGGTCACCCCTCTTTCGTGAATGAGCAGACCATCCAATTGAACGGCAACAGGGTTTCCGCGAAATACTGGGTCATCGCCACAGGGTCATCTCCAGCCATTCCTCCCATAGAGGGGCTGGACAGGACCACGTATCTGACGAACAAAGAAATATTCTACCTTGATCGTCTTCCCCGCTCTTTAGTTATCCTGGGGGCGGGACCCATTGCCATAGAGATGGCCCAGTCCTTTTCGCGGCTTGGCTCAGAAGTCACTGTCGTTCAGAGAAGCGGTCAGATCCTGAGTAAAGAAGACAAAGACATGGCCGATGGGGTTATGAATGTGTTGTCGGCCGAAGGTGTGGTCTTTTACACTGACGCCTCTGTCACGGGAGTAAAGGACCTGGGGAACATCAAAGAACTGACCATTAGGACGGGTGAACAGGGCACCTCCATAAAGGCCGAAGAAATACTGGTGGCCATGGGGAGGCGTCCCAACCTGGAAGGTCTGAATCTTGAGAATGCCGGTGTGAGCTTTGACAGGAAGGGCGTTCAGGTGGATCAGAGGCTGAGAACAACCCAGAAGCATATTTATGCTGCGGGTGATGCCACAGGGACCTATCAATTCACCCATGCAGCCGGCTACGAGGGGGGAATCGTTATCAGTAATGCGGTCTTTCATCTCCCTAGAAAGGCGGATTATACTTTTCTTCCCTGGTGCACCTATACGGATCCTGAGCTTGCCAGTATCGGCATCAATGAAAAAGGGGCGAAGAAGGCCGGCATCAAGTACACTTTATGGGAAGAGCGATTCAAGGACAACGACAGGAGCCTTGCTGAAGGTGAGAAGGTCGGGAAGATAAAGATGATCCTGGATGAAAAGGAAAGGCCTTTAGGTGTACAGATATTCGGTCCCCACGCCGGAGATCTCGTCAGTGAATGGGTGGCTGTTCTCAACGGAAAGATCAAACTGTCGACCCTTGCTTCAGCGATCCATCCATATCCCACATTGGGAGAGATAAACAAGAGAGTCGCGGGCGCTTATCTTTCGCCAAAGATCTTCTCTGATAGGGTGAGGAAAGGCCTCAAGTTCTTCTTCAATCTGAAGGGGAGGGCGTGTTCGGAACCAAGCTGAGTTCAGGGCTTTTCCCGAAAGGATGATGATATGAGTGAGGAAGAAAGAAGCCGTTCCAAGGCCCTAACCAAGGCCGGCGCCTTTGTTGTCTTCATTCTCGCTGCGGTCCTCCTGGTTCGATTCACACCGATTAAAGGATATCTTACCCCAAAGGCCCTGGGCAATCTTGTTGACGCGGCAGGTGTGTGGGCCCCGCTACTCTTTATCTTCATATATTCTGCCGGCGTATGCCTTCTTTTGCCGGGCACGCTCCTTACGGGCCTGGGAGCAGCGGTTTTCGGCCCCTATTGGGGTTTTGTTTATGTGTGGGTGGGGGCCATGATTGGGGCCGGCGCAGCTTTCTGGATCGGCCGCACCCTGGGGAGGGATTTCGCCGCCTCCCTGATTGGGGACAAACTGAAGAAATACGATGATGCCATAGAACGTAACGGCTTCGCCACGACCCTTTACCTTCGACTTGTCTATTTCCCCTTTACCCCCATGAACTTCGGAATGGGATTGACCAAGGTTCGGTTTCAGGACTATTTTTTTGGAACCGGTCTTGGAATTATCGTCGGGACCTTCCTGTTTACCTTTTTTTTCGGGACCCTCAAGGAGGTATGGGTTTCGGGTGATTGGGGCCAAATGATCTCCTTCAAGGTATTCTTCTCGCTGTTGTTATTTGTTTTCTCTTTCTTCATTCCGAAGATTATAAAGAGAATAAGGGGCGAATTGTGATGAGTCTAAATCCACCATAAGCAAACTGGGGGCAAGGACAGCATCTAAGGGTAGAGTAAAGGGAATTATTAACGTCGAACGTCCAACATCCAACGTCCAACATCGAATGATGAGGTCGCTTTGCTCCGCCAACCTGTATGTCAATGGAATGCCTTGTTAAAATCGATGTTCAGGTCTGTGAATCTGCTCGAAGCCTTTTCCCTTCAGGTCAAGAGCCTCAGAAAGAAGACTGGTATTCGGTGTAGTGTTGTTCTCAATTCTCAATCCCGGTAATATCTCCTTATGAAATCATTTCAGAAATCAAAATCCCTCCTAGTAATTCTGTTTTGCCGCTATCCCGTGCCCGGCCATGTCAAGACCCGTCTCATCCCTGTTCTGGGGCCGGTGGGGGCCGCGAATCTTCACCGTGAACTCACCGAGACCGTTCTAAAAACCCTTATTCGAGCCTGTGTCCAAATGGGATTTGAAATACAGATCCGATTCGATGGGGGATCTTCGAAGAAAATATCCCAGTGGTTGGGGTCTGAGCATGTTTATGAAGAACAGGGTGAAGGTGATCTGGGAAGGCGCATGTATGGGGCGTTTCACGACGCGTTCCTAAAGGGTTATCAACGCGTCATCCTTATAGGCAGTGATATCCCGGACATGAAGCCCGGTCATGTCAGAGATGCCTTTCATGTGCTTGAAGATAACGATCTGGTTCTTGCCCCAAGCACGGACGGCGGGTACTGGCTTGTCGGCCTGAAAAAACCGGTGGATATTTTTCAGATCACCAACTGGGGGAGTCA
>CAZCCX010000121.1:0-4160 GCA_964497115.1 uncultured Desulfobacteraceae bacterium | reverse complement strand
CCATGGCCCAGGCCAAAGCCCATGGACTTTCCGTTCAACAGACTGAGCCTCTGTCGGATATCGACACAATGGAGGACCTGAGGATATGGAGACCGGAATATGAAACAGGTCATCCCTATCTCTCCGTCATCATCCCGACCCTTAACGAGGTGGAAAATATCGATTTGACCCTGAAAAAAGCCTTGAATAAAGAGGCGGAGGTCATCGTTGTGGACGGCGGAAGTCGGGACGATACGAAAAGACGGGCGGAAGAGGGCGGTGCACGGGTCGCAAGCAGCGCTCCCGGGCGCGCGGTTCAACTGAATATGGGCGCAGACATGGCAAAGGGGGATGTGCTTTTTTTTCTCCACGCAGATACACGCCCGCCTGATCATTTTGTGGAATGCATCTTTCGGACGCTGATGAATCAAGGGACAATTGCGGGGGCCTTCCGCTTTAAGACGGATCTTGACCGTCCCTTGATGAAGGCGATTGAGTATATGACGAATATGCGCTCAAGGGTTTTCAACCTGCCCTACGGTGACCAGGGCCTGTTCCTCTCCAAGAACGTGTTTGATGTTGTGGGTGGTTTTCCTGATGTGCCTGTTGCGGAGGATCTCTACTTTGTGAGACGCCTTGCCAAACATGGGAGAATTCGCATAGCGCCTGTCCCTGCAGTGACTTCCGCCCGAAGGTGGCGACAAAAGGGATTTGTCTACACCACAGTGATCAACGCCATTATCCTGATGGGATGTCTTTTGGGTGTTCCCCCAAAGAGACTCGCCTCTTTATATAAATAGACTTCAGGTTGCGTTTTCATTTTCTAGAGTGTCCCCATAGACCTTTGAAGCTTTGAACACGGAAATGGTACCTCTCCGTGCTTCTCCCTTGTTTCGGTTTCAGAGTGGACGTGAGATTGCAATAGACCTTCAGACTTATAGCAGATGTACTCTTCTGTATTTTTGTGGTATAAACTATTAAGTTTACGAGAAAAACACTCCAATTATTCGAGGCGATTCCTTTGACAGAAAGCGGAGAGAAAGAGCAAGGCGATGCCAAAAAACAAGGGTTAACCCAATGGCTGAAGGGCAAAATCCTCGGGAAAGAGCAGAAGGGCGAGCTATCAGATACACAATCTGTTGCGGACTTGTTGGAATTTAAGAGCGTTGGCCGGTACGAAATCATCGGGAAGCTTGGCCAGGGTAGTATGGGGGTCGTCTATCGAGGCAGAGACCCTTACATCGGCAGAGACGTCGGTGTTAAGATTGCCAGACCTTCCGCCAAAGTTGCGGTAAAGGGGATAGAGAGATATCGAGAAAAATTCTTCCGCGAGGCGCAATCTGCAGGGAGACTTCTGCATTCCAATATTGTCGCTGTTTACGATGCGGGGATGCATAAGGATTTCTACTACATTATAATGGAATATGTGGACGGCCCAAGCCTTCGAAGATATTGCAGGAAGAATTTGCTTCCCCTCAGCAGAGTCGTGGAAGTCATGTTCATGGTCTGTAAGGGCCTTGACTATGCCCATAAGATGGACATTCTCCATAGAGATATCAAACCTTCGAACATCCTGTTGACTAAAACAGGGATTGTAAAGATAGCCGATTTTAGCATTGCCCAAATAAAATCTGAGCAGGCGGCTTCAAAAGGGATTGTGGGGTCACCCAGCTATATGTCCCCAGAGCAGGTCAAAGAAGAACCTCTGGACGACAGGAGTGATATCTTCTCTTTAGGCAGTGTCTTGTACGAGCTTCTTACAGGAAGACTGGCCTTTTCAGGGGATAATTACTTTTCCATCGTATACAAGATTACCCATGAAGAGCCGGTGCCCGTACGTGAAATACGTCCGGATGTCCCTGAGGTCTTGGAGAAGATTGTACAAAAGGCCCACGCCAAAGACCTGGCAGAGCGGTATCAGACGTGCATGGATTTTGCCTATGACCTGAGGGTTGCGTTAAGGGGAATAACCGGGGCGACCAGGAATGAAAAGGTCAATGATGTGATTGATTATGTTCTTAACGTCCCCTTTTTCGAGAATTTCTCCAAAGATCAAGTCAACGAAGTTCTCGATACGGGCAATATCATAAAGGTCACAAAAGGCAATGCGATAGTAACTGAAGGGGAGATTGACGATTCGTTTTTTATTATTCTTAGCGGGAGCGCTGCAGTCTGGAAAGAAGACAGAATCATCGCGAGAATCGGTCGAGGGGAGTGTTTTGGGGAAATGTCCTACCTAAGCGGGCAGGTCCGAGCTGCAACGGTATCTGCTGATACAGATTGCATTCTGCTAAAAGTCAGCGCCACACTGCTCGACAAATCTCCGGAATCCATGCAACTGCCCTTTCTGAAGAATTTCGCCCAGGCTGTCATGCGCCGCCTTTCAATAAAGATATAAACCATATGATCTTGTGGGCAAAAACAGGGTGTGGTATGGTTTGAATGTCAGCCGGTCTTTCTGAGGTCGGATCTTTTTCAGAGAAAAGGGCAAGGTGACTGCAGTGAGTTCAATGACTACAGATTCACAGATATTCTTAGACCGGTTCAATACTCATTTTAGTCGAATAGATGAGGCCTTGGGCAGGGTGCTCAGCAGTCAAGTGCCTCTGATTGACAGCATAGGGAATCATTCTCTTTTAGGTGGGGGAAAGAGGCTACGGCCACTTCTCTTTATATTGACCTGCCAGGCGTGCGGCTACAAAGGAGAGGATCCGTATAGTTTCTCAGCGATCTTCGAGTATATCCATACGGCCTCCTTGCTCCACGATGACGTGATAGACGACGGTCATATCAGAAGAAAGAAACCGTCAGTCAATCATGTCTGGGGGAATTCTGCCGCGGTCTTAAGCGGTGATTTTTTGTATTCAAAATCCTTTGCCATAGCCGTTGGCTCCGGCAATCTGGAGTTTTTGAGAGTTTTGACTGATACGACCACGAGAATGGCCGAAGGCCAGGTCCTGGAATTGGTGCATACACACAATTGGAATATTGCCAAGGACGAATACATGGAAATCATTGCCTCCAAGACGGCTGTGCTGATTTCCGCTGCCTGTGCGTGCGGTGCGATTCTCTCCGGTGCTGAAAGGCAGGCTGTGGACCATTTGGCCCAATTTGGGTTCAATATGGGTATTGCCTTTCAGCTGGTGGATGATCTTCTGGACTATACGTCCTCCGCGGAGGTATTTGGAAAACCGGTCGGGAAAGATCTAAGGGAGGGCAGAATCACCTTACCCCTCATCTATACCCTGTCTCGTCTCCAGGAGGCTGAGATTGAAAGGCTTGAGAACTTGTTCAAGAACCGCAAGGCCCGTGAAAAGGATTACGAAGAACTCCTCGCACTGGTAAAAGATAACGGGGTTGTGGATAGGATCCGATCTGAAGCAAGGGGGTACGTGGAAAAAGCTGCCGATCTTCTCGATTTTTTCCCTGAATCTCCGGTTAGAAGAGATTTGCTCGGTCTAAACACATATATCATAGACAGGAGTTTTTGATAGACAAATGCCCAGGGCTTAGGGCACAAGGCTCACGGTCTGAGGTCTATAGTAGACGAATGGCTATTTGACCCCATGCACCTTACACCTTGAACCTTATACTTTCACATGCAACAAGTCCCTTCCTAAGATAAGTTCTCCGTCATAGGTTTTTCGGCACTCTGCGGCGATATCCGTCTCCAACACCTCGGGATAGAAATGGCTGAGGAGGAGTCTCCTCACTCCGGCTTGGGTGGCGATCTTTCCAGCCAAAGAGGGGGTCAGATGCACTTCTATCTCCTTGTTGTCCGGCAGTGCGCACTCTAGTATGAGGAGATCACTCCCTTTGGCCAAGTCTATAATCTCAGGGCAAAAACCCGTGTCTCCGGAATAGACAAGGCTTTTTCCTGACGGGTGTTCGACGCGGTAGGCAATGCTGGGATCTGCATGCTTCACGGGCTGTGAGATGATATCAAAGGCTCCGTATCCTATCCTATCCTTCCTTCCGGCCGCCAACTCCTTAATTCCCATGATTTCCGGGGGGATATTCAGCCACTTCCCATAGGCTCTCTCAAGTCCCTTGTGAAAATTCTTGAATCCCTGCGGGCCTGTTATCATAAATGGCTTTCTTTTTGCCAAATTTGGGGGGTGTCGTGTGGCAAAGAGGAAATGAACCAAATCGGCCGTATGATCTGGGTGAAAATGGGTAAT
>CAZCCX010000120.1:0-6839 GCA_964497115.1 uncultured Desulfobacteraceae bacterium | reverse complement strand
CATATGCAATGAGTCCGGCCTTTGTTAGATCGATAAGTTTTGAGGAAGAACAAGAATGCATATACATTTACTGATAAGCCCATATCAGGGGAAAATCATTTGTCTTGGTTGGGCTTATTCGGTTTTTGCGAATAGCGGATCTCCATGAGGTAATGTAATTTGTTTAATCCAAAGGAGGAATGAGCATGACTCAACTCTTTGTCTTAAGCGGACCAGACAAAGGCCGAGGGTTCGCGATCAAAGATGAGGGCACGTATGTCGGGCGTTCTCCGGAGAATAACATCCAACTCGAAGACAGGACTGTCTCCCGGAGGCACCTGAAAATTATCAAAAGAGATGACGGGTATTCTATTACCAATTTGGAAACTCAAAATGGAACTTTTTATGAAGGCAGCTATGTAGCTCGTCACGTTGAAATCCCAATCGAAGAAGGGGTGCCCATAGCTATCGGAATGAGCGTCATCTGTGTGGGCGAGGGGTGCATAGAGCAAACGATGCCTTTTTTTGAGTCAGTAGGATTTGCCGAGGGAGTTGCTGAAGAAAGTGGCATCTTTCGGATACATAAAGCCAAGACAAATCAGAGAAAATTAGAACTGCTCTATAGGGTCTCGAGACTCTTAGATGAGAATCTGCCCGTATATAGAACTTTAGAAAAGATGCTCGGCTATATCTTTGATCTTCTGAAAGAAATTGATACAGGTGCGTTCATTCTGATTCATCCTGAATCAGAGAAGATTTTGAGTGTGATTTCCAAGACGAGTAAGCCGGATCCTGACCGTGTCAGCGTGTACTGCCCGGATGTAATCGGGCGAGTCATAAAGGATAGAAAACCGCATGCAATTTCTAACGTTGAAACTGAAGAGGGAGTTGATGATGTAGATACACTAAGGACACTGAAGATCCAGTCTGTACTCTGTGCCCCTTTGATCAGCGATTCCCGGATTATGGGGGTTATTTACATTGACTCCCAAAGAGGACCGTTTGGATTTAGCAAAGAGGATATTTCTCTCTTTGTAGATTTGTGCCACCGGACTGCTCTTTTCCTTGCGCAAGCACTATGGGCTTCTGAATCAACAAACATAGCGGAGGCCATTTCTCCCAGTGCGCAAGACGAAGCCGCCACTTAATGGCACCAAGCCGCCGACAAAGACACTGAAAGGACCATATTTATAGATCATTAGTCATATACCTCTCTTCGATCTTACAGAAGTCCTGCTCGATATTTTCGCAAGCCGAAGAAGGTGGTTGATTTCTCACTTAACCACCTTCTTTTTTTGATGAAACGAGCTTTTCTCTCAAATATTTCTGGTGCCGGAGCTGGAAATCAACTATAAGACCCTTAAGGAGGGAATTCAGAAATGCCTTTTAAAATTGATCTTCATATTCATTCGAGAGACTGTTCAGACGGGCGTATGAATCTTGGTGAGATATTTCAAGAGGCGAAGAAGCGAAACATTGATGTCCTCTCTGTCACCGATCATGATTCCATAGACTGCCAGGAGCCGGCAGAAATTCTTGCGCTGGAATACGGTATCCGTTATATCCGCGGACTTGAACTCAGCGTCAGTTTTTCCCATCCTCCGTATAAAGATTCCAAGCCTATATCCCTTGATTTTCTCGGTTATCAATACGACATTCACAATTCGCCTCTTGGAAATAAGCTTACTGAGCTGCGAGAGTATCGAGAAAAGAGGGCGGGACAGATCCTTGGAAAAATCAACCTCGAGCTTTCAAAGGAAAATCGGGAGGAATTTACCGAAGAGGATATGGAAGCGATCCAAAAGTCTGTGGAAGGGGCATTCGGAAGACCACATATTGCCAACTATATGGTAGAGAAGGGAATCGTCTCAAACAAGCAGGAGGCTTTTGACAAATACCTGACCAAATGCAACGTTCCCAAAATGCCTCTCTCCCTTTCCGAGGCTTCAAGCCTTGTAAGAGGGGCAGGGGGGAAGTTGATGATTGCCCATCCGAGTGACCCAAACGGGACATCTCTTGTCTCCTTTACTTCATCTCTGGATGATCAGCTTAAGATTATCGGAGAGGGCATGCTGCCTTACATAGACGGTATCGAATGCTGGCATTCCAGACATGATCAGAATACGGTACAGACCTATCTCCGATTTGCCAAGGAGAAGGGATTGATGGTTACGGGAGGATCTGATTGCCACCAACAACCCGTCATAATGGGTACTATGCCCGTCCCCGTCTATGTGGCGGAGCAGTTTGGGATAGGCCAGCATGATCTTGAACCAGGCAGAAAGGAAAGATGAATTTCCAGAATGAGAGACAAACCTTCCATGATTGATGATCTCTCGGATCCAGCGTCCCTACCCGATGCTACTGAACGTGTATCCCTTGTTCAGACCCATATCTCTTTGGTCTTTGTGGCGGATGATTTCGTCTATAAAGTCAAGAAGCCGGTGAATTTTGGTTTTTTGGATTTTACGACCTTGGAGAAGAGGAGACATTACTGCTTTCAGGAGGTCAGGCTCAACCAACGGCTCGCTGAAAACGTATATATGGGTGTCCTGCCCATCACTCATGATGGCAGACGGTATAGAGTGGGGGAAGGGGAGGGCGGCGAGGTGGTCGATTATGCGGTCAAGATGAAGAAAATACCCCAGGATACCCTGATGAAGTCTTTATTCAGTCGTGGTGAACTACGTGAAGAGCACTTGAGGGAGATTGCCCATGTCCTTGCCGGTTTTCACCTCAGTGCGGAGCGTTCCCCGGAAATTGATGAATTTGGGAGACCTGAGGCCTTTAGAGTCAATACGGATGAGAATTTTGAACAGACAGAGAGGTACAAGGGCACAACCATTGAAGAAAGAGATTTCTATGCCCTTAGGGAGTGGACCGACAGTTTTTATGAGGAGAATAACGGCCTTTTCCGGAAGCGAATCAGAGCGGGCAAGATCAGGGATTGTCATGGAGATCTGCATATGGAGCATATTTGTTTGACAGAGAAGCTCTCCATTATCGATTGCATTGAATTCAATGATCGATTCAGATACAGTGATACCCTTGCCGATATTGCATTCCTGCTGATGGACCTGGAATATCAAGGGGGTAAAGGATTTTCAGATCAACTCTGGAAATTCTACGGCCAGCAGACCGGAGAGGCGGGAATGAAAGCCCTGCTTGCTTTTTATAAGGTGTACCGTGCCTATGTCCGAGGAAAGGTGACCAGTTTCCAACTCGATGATGACCAGATCGGACCCCAAGAAAAAGAGACCGCAGCCCAAACAGCGGCAAGGTATTTTCAATTGGCCCGTTCATACATTTGATGAACTCATAGAGCCCCACGGGTAAACCCGTGGTCCCGTTAGGTTACCCATCTTTGCCTTCTGCTACGACGCGGTTATCCGCCGCGGCCTCGGGGCGACATAGCGCCGTATCACAACGCCTGTCCTCGACCCCGATCGGGGAATCATTTTCGCATTCATCCACGGGCAAGCCCGTGGTCTTCTGCGAAGGCGGATAAAAAGTTCATCAACTGGCCGAGAGCAGGTAAGCTCCGGCTGAAGTACCTGAGTGGAAGGTACGGAAAGGGCTTTTTCTCTGTCTCTGATTAGCGATAGAAAGAGATACGCCATTAGGCTGGATTTATCCCCAACCGCATGATATCTTTCGCCATAAAACAGCTAACACACGACAAGATGACCGTTAAATTAAACGTATCTATAAATAATTATGATAGTTTTTTAAGGAGATACTTTAATGAAAGAGCCCTTTGTTGACTTCATGAAAAAGGAACTTGGACCTCAAACCGTTGTTGTCGCCTGTGGTCTGCCGGCTTCCTATAAGACCGAAACCACGGAAGTCATCGCCAAACTCAAGAATTTCATCATATTGAGAAGTGACATGATACGACTTGAAGTCTTGAAAGACGAGGACATCTTTGACGAAAAAGTGGCCTCCGACATGAAGAAGAGAAGCCTCGTCTATGATGAGATGTTCGCCATGGCCGCGGAAATAGCAGGTCAAGGGAAAGGTCTTATTTTGGACGCGACGTTTGTGAAACAGTCCTTGAGACGGCGGGCTGCGGAAGTCGCCGCAAAACATCACAAGACCTTTGTCATCCAGCAGACACAGTGTCCACAGGAAGTCTCCCTGAGGAGAATTTCCCTGAGGAGCAAGGAAAACTACGAATCCAATGCCCTGACTGAGCAGGCCTATTTGAACAATAAGGAAAAATTCGAGCCTGTTGATCTGGACGACCTGAAGACACTATACCCTGACCTGGATATTGTGCATCTCCTAGTGGACACCACGTCCAATTTGGAGGAGGAATGGTTTGTTGTGGATAAAGTGATACGCTAGAGGCTGTTCTCCAACTTCTCACCTGCGAGGGTCAGGATAGGAATGTAAGTACCTGGTCACTTTGTTTGTTGATGATACTGAACGTCAAGATTGGAGCAATGGGTAGGGGTTTCTTATGTCAACCACAGTCGGAATTATCTATAAATACCAATTCGAACCCGCGAGAAAAGAGGCAGAAAAGCTTGAAAAACGGCTAAAGGAGCAGGGAGTTATTGTATTCTCCGAAGAAATGAATGCCCCCTCAGGATTGAATGGATGTCCTGACGAACCGATGGAAATCCCCAATAAAGTGGATTGGGTCGTTGTTTTGGGTGGAGACGGAACACTCCTTGGAGCTGCGCGAAACATCGGGAAGTATGGAACTCCTATCCTGGGCGTCAATCTGGGAGGGCTCGGTTTTTTGACAAGTATCCCTCTCAAGAGGCTTTATCCGGCCATTGAAATGATGCTTGAAGGGAAGCTCGAAGTGGAAAGCCGACTTATGTTGGAGACTAAGGTCCTGCGCATGGAAGATGAGATCTGTCGTTTTTCGGTCCTCAATGATGTGGTCATTAATAAAGGCCCTTTGGCAAGGATCATCGACCTGGATGCATACATAAATGAGACCTTTCTGACCACCTTCCGGGCGGATGGGCTTATTGTCTCCACGCCCACCGGTTCGACCGGCTACAATCTGTCTGCAGGAGGACCCCTACTCTATCCCACCATGACTAGTTTTATTCTGACGCCCATATGCCCTTTCACCATATCGAATCGTCCTATCATCCTGCCTGACTCAGATACAATCTCCATCAAGATGGGCAAGGAAAGTGAAGAAAAGGTTACTCTCACGTTGGACGGGCAGGTCGGCTTTGAATTTGAGTATGGGGATAAGGTGATGATCTACAAGTCGAACAATAGGATAAAGCTCATAAGATCTCCGGATCAGAGTTATTTTGAAATTCTCAGGGAGAAGCTGATGTGGGGAGGAGCGACCTACTAGAAATGGGTTCAAGGGGCCCAAGGAGTAGAGGGTTCAAGTCAGAGTCTTTGGACAAGAGCCAAAATGGAGACCGTAAAGCGTATTCTTAAGGTAGATCGCCGAGAGATCAACTATCTGAGTGTGACTATCGAGTCCTATGACGGCATGGGTGTGGTCAAGACCATTGACCCCCACGCGGCCCTCATTGAGGTGCGAGTCTCCCCTGGATGCGAACACCTCTTCTCTGAATTGGCCAATTCTTTGGAGCAGAATGAGGGGATTCCACTTGTGGATGAAACGGGTTCAGTCTGACGATGTTTTAGGAGTGTATCTTTGTCTCGCTTTTTTCACATAAGCACCATGGGCTGCCAGATGAACGAATATGACTCGGATTATCTGGGCCAGGTCCTGGTGTCCTCCAATTATCTTCCCACGGATAATCCTGGGCAAGCAGATGTTATCCTGATCAATACATGCACGGTGAGGGCCAAGGCTGCGCAAAAGGCCTTTAGCCTCTTGGGCCGTATGGTTCCACTGAAGAAAAGGAATCCGGATTTGATTCTTGGAATCACCGGGTGCCTGGCCCAGCAAGAGGGCTCCAGTTTGATGCGGAGATTTCCGGACTTGGATCTGGTGTTGGGAACGCGGGAAAAAGACCGATTTGAATCATTCTTGAGCAGGATCTTAACGAGTCGCGAAAAGATTGTAGCCATTGATATGGATGGTCCTCTGGCACCCCCATTACAAAACAGCGGGTACTTTGAGGGCAGGGTCAAGAGTTTCATATCCGTCATGGAAGGATGTAACAACTTCTGTAGTTACTGTATCGTTCCTTATGTGAGGGGCAGGGAAGTCAGTCGTCCTCCAAAGGAGGTTTTGGAGGAGGCACGGCATCTCGTTTCTCAAGGGACACAGGATATCACCCTCTTAGGGCAAAATGTCAATTCCTATAAATGGGATAAGGCATATGGCTTTTCTTCTTTGCTCAGAGAAATGAATGAGCTCAAAGGTCTGGCAAGAATACGGTTTACCACGTCTCACCCAAAAGATCTCTCTGATGATTTGATCGACCTTTTCGCAGAGTTGGATAATCTCTGCCCTCATATTCACCTCCCTTTTCAAGCCGGATCAAACAAAGTTCTAAAGCTTATGAACAGGCGTTACACAAGGGAGAGATACATAGAATTGGTCGGAAAACTGAGACAGGTCAGGCCGGAAATCGCCATCACAAGCGATGTAATGGTGGGTTTTCCTCAAGAGTCTGATGAGGATTTTCAAATGACGCTTGACCTTATAGAGAAAATAGAGTTTGACAACCTCTATTCCTTCAAATACTCTGACCGTAAAGGGACCTTGGCGGAGAAGATGGAAGGGAAGATCGATGACCCGGAAAAATCATTACGTCTCGAGACACTCCAACGTCTCCAAAACCGTATCACCCTGGGAAAAAATCAGATGTTGGAGGGGGCACAATTGGAGGTTCTGGTGGAGGGGTACAGCAAACGAAACGGACAACTAACGGGTCGCACCACATCAAATAAAGTAGTCAATT
>CAZCCX010000119.1:0-6842 GCA_964497115.1 uncultured Desulfobacteraceae bacterium | reverse complement strand
ACATATTCGTAAATCCGGGCAAGGTCTTCCTCGTGAATCCATGAGAAGTACTGCTCACCGCTGCCCAGAGGGCTTCCCAGATGCCATTTGAATAACCGGTCCATGAGCTTCAAAGCGCCGCCATGTCTGCCAAGCACGACGCCGGAACGAAAAAGAATGACTCTGGCGCCAGACTCTTCGGCTTTGAGTGCGGCTGATTCCCATTTTCGTGACACTGTGGCCAGAAACCCGTCCCCGGAAGGACTCTCTTCATTCAGGGCCTCGGCTCTATGAAATCCATAGTAACCCACTGCGGAGGTGCTGAGAAAGAGTGTTTCACGCTCTTTGCGGCCGGCTAGGGCTTCCACAAGGTGTTTGGTGGTTCGGACTCTACTCTCAAGAATGGCGGTTTTGACCGAATCCGTCCAACGTTTGAAAATGGAGGCTCCCGCAAGATTGATGATCACCTCGTGTGCAGATACATTTTTCTGCCACGGTCCTTGTTCTGTCGGATCCCCTTCCACATATGATGCCCCTTGCGGCAACTGCCTCTCCTCAGGGATGGATCGTGTCAGGACGCTCACATCATGTCCCTTCCGGGTAAGCCTCTGTGTCAGTGTGGTTCCGACAAACCCTGTTCCGCCCGTCACAAAGATCTTCATGGCGTTTTCCTGTTTAAGGTGTTCAGAACCTGTTCCGCCAAACCTCTTACCTCGGCATCACCCGATTGCATATAAGGGGACAGATAAGGCGCGGCATCCTGTACCAGATGTGGTCTGACTTCGGAAAGTCTTTTAATTCCCCATAGAAGTCCCCGCTGCAAGGCGGCAAGTTCCAGATAGTTGCCGTCTTCCCTTGCATAGGAGAGGAGGACATGGGTATATTCCTCGGCCAGTCCTTCATGATTGGCCAGAATTTCCCCCATGGCTTCGGGGGAACCCCATCCGATGCCTCCGGACTCATCGTTGAGGTTCCACATGAGACGGCGCACAATGACTCGGGCCGATTCCATATCCACATCGGCCATTCCAGCCACAATCGCCCCCATGGCCTTGACCGCAGCCCATTTGATGTCTTGATCCGTGTCGTGAAGGAAAGAGAAGAGGGGATTGATAATCTTCTGAGGAGGGAACATCCGGAGTTCTAGAATGGTCTGATCGAGGTCGACAGACTTTAGCAAACCATGGACCTTCTTTTTGATAGCCCTGCTCATCACTCTACTTCTTCCCATGAAATGCAATCAGCAGGGCACATACTCATGGCCTCCTCAATATCATCTTCAGGATACTCTGAAAGATCTGCCACTTCGATAAGGCCTGTTTCCTTGTTTTTTTTGAAGACTGAGGGACAGAGCTCCAGACAGGATTCGCTGTCTGTACAGTCACTTATGTCAATACGAGGAATCTTTTTCATTCAGGAGGCAGATCCTGCGCGATTTTCCGGCCAAACTCCCGGCAGGCCTCCAAACCCTCGAAATCCGGCACATACTGTATCTTCATCCCCGGATCGATCACCTTGAATTTCATGGCCTCCAGCTCTTTGTTGATCAGCTTGATTGACTCACCGCTCCAGCCGTAGGAACCAAAGGCAGCGCCGACCTTGTCTTTGGGCTGGAGGCCCTTCATATAGGTCAGAAAATCGCTGACCGTGGGGAAGAGACCGTTATTCAGGGTGGGGGACCCGACGATAATGGCTCCGGCATCCAGGACTTCGGTTATGACGTCGCTTCGGTGCCAGGATCTCAGGCACATGGGTGTGGCCTCCACCCTCTTCTCGTAAAGACCTTCCACAATGGCATTGGCCATGGCTTCAGTGCTGTGCCACATGGTGTCATAGATGACAAGGGCCTTTCTCTTGGGCTTCTGCTGAGACCATTCCACATAAGCATGAATGATCTTCATGGGGTCTTCCCGCCAGATGATCCCGTGGTCCGGGCATATCATATCTATTTCCAACCCCATTTTAGTCACCTGATCCACCAATTTAAGGATCAAAGGTGCGTAAAGGAGAAGGATATTGGCATAGTATTTTCTGGCATGGGGCATGATGGCCTCGCCGACCTCATCGTCGAATCTTTCAGGGCCCGCATAGTGTTGTCCAAAGGCATCACTGGATAGGAGGATCTTATCCTCTTTGAGATAGGTAAACATACTGTCCGGCCAGTGGAGCATGCGGGTCTCCAGGAAGGTCAGAGTCCTTTTGCCCAGGCTCAGCTCCCCTCCGTTTTCCACGGGCTGGTAATTCCATTTCTGGGTAAAATGACGGGAAAGGTTCTTGTGCCCTACCTTTGAGCAAAACAGGGGTTTATCTTCCCCCACCTTGTGCATCACTCTTGCAAGTCCGCCGGAATGGTCCATTTCCGTGTGATTACTGATCACGCAGTCAATCTTCTTAGGGTCTACAATGTCACTGATTGACCGGATGAACTCATCTGCGAATTCCTTCTTTACGGTATCCACCAGCGTAATCTTCTCATCCATAATCAGGTAGGCGTTGTAGGTCGTCCCCTGTTCGGTGGAATATCCGTGAAAGTTCCTAATATTCCAATCAACCGCGCCTACCCAAAAAAGGCCGTCGGCTATCTCGATCGGTTTCATGGTGTTCTCCTTCCGTTGTTTGCATGTTTCACCGCAGAGGTATGGAGGACACAGAGCAAAGAGTCTTCTTTTGTCCCATTAGAAGTTGCCGATGGGACAAAAACGTCAGAGCCATGCCCAAAACTAACAAACGCCCAGGCTGCCGCAGCAAATGCGATGGCAGGTCCCCGCAAGTTAAAAGAATGCAGAAATCTCTGTGGTCTTCGAGTCTTGAACGAAGGCTCGCCGTATAGCGACGAGCGGGGGAAAACTCCTTTCTGTGACTTATCCTTCTTTTTCGAAATCTTTTTTACCGGCGCCGCAGACCGGACAAGTCCAATCATCGGGTAGGCCTTCAAATGAAGTTCCAGGGTCTACGCCGTTATCAGGGTCTCCTTCGGCTGGGTCGTAGACATATCCGCATACTGTGCATACATATTTATCCATAATTTACTCCTCCTCTTCTTGGTGTCCCGGATTCAAGAGATCAGCCTCAGATGGCTGTTTATGTTGGACAACCGTGGCTGTCCAAATATCTCTGAAGATAAGGGCCTAAGGGCTTTATGTCAAGACTGTTTCCCCCTTCTTTCACCGCAGACCTCTCTGCCTGTTAGATCCCCGGCCGGAGGTGGTCAGAATTACTTTGGATAGCGAAGCCTTGGTATTTTTTGATGTGCGTGAGACATCCTTTCCTATTGAAGCCTGGATCATCTTTTTTGATCCCCCTTCAAGGGGCTTCCTGAGGCCTCACTGGATCACTAACCCCTCAAACCGGTTGACATTCCATGCCCTTCATTTCATTATGTCTCAAAAAACAATAGGTTTCATCATTGTCAATTTCATAAACCCCTAAACATCGAAAGAATGCCTCAATTCATGGGGGCTTTTTTTGGGGGTTAAATGATCCATGGGAAAATCCAGCCGACCGATAAAGGACTCGTCGGATGATTTGCTGTGTCATATGACTTAATTATATGAGGTAACATGTTTAGGCTTAAGGCAAAAGGATTGCGATGGCTAAAGGGGTTTCATTTGATCGCTGTTTCTTGCTGGGTCGGTGGAGCTGTCGCTTTGTTGTTGTTGTATTTCTTAAAGAATGGAGTGACTGATGGCGGTGTGCTGTATGGGGTAAACAAGAGCATTCATCATGTTGATATGGTGGTAGTTGTGATCCCAGGAGCTTTTGGGTGTCTTCTTACCGGTCTCATATACTCTTCATTCAGCAATTGGGGATTTTTCAAACACAATTGGATGATATTCAAATGGATTGTCACCATCTCGGCTATTCTGTTTGGAACCTTTTTTCTCGGACCTTGGGAAACCACAATGATGGAGGTCTCTGGAAGAATTGGGATGTCTTCTTTGACTGATCAAGCGTACCTATGCAACGAAATGATGAATTTAATATTTGGCGGAGTACAATGTTCATTGCTTATTGTTACGATATTCATATCCATCTTCAAACCGTGGAAAAAGAACAAGGACAAAATCAAATAAGAATATTCGTCTATTGATTGATCTAATTTGCCCAAGGACAGTGTATAACCCAGTTAATGCAACCCACGCATGAAGCGGCGTGACTGAAGAACAAAGTCAAGTGGATTTGTGAGGAAACTTTATGCTCAATTGGTATTCCAAGACCAATCTGTTGATTCGGATTCTGGTTGGACTGGTGGCGGGTGCTGTTGCAGGTCAGGTGTTTGGTCCCAAGATCGCATGGGTCAGTCCCTTTGGTGATATCTTCGTCCGAGTACTCAAGATGATCGTCCTTCCGGTGGTCCTCTTCACCCTGGTGGTGGGGCGGCCAGTATCCATCCCGCGCGACTGGGACGGGTGGGGGTCAAGACCTAGGTTTTCTATATGATCACCACCGCTTTTGCCGTGGCCTTGGGCCTGGTCATGGGGAATATATTTCAGCCGGGGCAGGGTCTGGAACTGGCCGGCACAGGAAGCGACTTTGGCAAGGACCTGCGCCAGCCCTCTTTCGCTAACGAGTTTTTTGACATCCAAAGAATGAAAGGAATTGAAAATGATTGCAAAAATTCTATGGTGTATCGGTGCCGTCGCCATGCTCGGATCGTGCACCGAGCCAGTCGAAAAAATGGATGAGGTAAAAGAGCCTATGGTTAAAGAATCGTCATCTCAAGAACTCCAGGCCGTTGTTGCGAACCCCTTCTTTGAGGCGTTCGATACGCCCTTTGGCGTTCCTTCCTTTGAGAAGATCGAGAAAGCACATTTCATGCCTGCATTAACCAAGGCCATGGAGGAGCAGCGACAAGAGATCGCCGCTATCGTGGACAATCCGGACCCGCCGGCTTTTGAAAATACGGTTGACCCGTTGGATCGCAGTGGCTCGTTATTGTCCAAGGTGATGTCGGTCTTTTTCGGGCTTCGGGGGACCAATACGGATGATGAGATGGAGAAAATTGCAGAGGAGTTCATGCCGCAGCTCTCCAAACACCAGGATGACATCTTTCTCGATGAGAGGCTGTTTGACCGAATTCGCACAGTCTATGAGAAAAAAGAGACCTTATCCCTGAACACGGAACAGAGCACTCTGTTGGAGGAATACTACCAGGATTTTGTTCGCGGCGGGGCCAACCTCGATGCCGAGGGAAAAGCAAAGCTGCGTGAGATCAACAAAGAGTTGTCTCTTTTGACGTTGAATTTTGGTCAAAATGTGCTCAAAGAGACCAACAGGTTTAAGATGGTTTTGGATAAGGAAGAAGATCTGTCCGGTCTTCCCGATCGGGTGGTCGCCGGTGCGGCTCAAGCAGCCAAAGATCGTGGTCATGAGGGGAAATGGGTCTTTACACAACACAAACCCAGCCTGATCCCTTTTCTGCAGTATTCGGATTGCCGGGAATTACGTGAGAAGATGTTCAAGGGCTACATCGAGCGTGGCAACTACGACGATGAACTGGATAACAAAGAGAACGTCAGCAAGATCGCTGTACTGCGCTTTGAGAAAGCCCATTTGCTGGGTCATAAGACCTATGCCGATTTCGCGCTGGATCGTCGCATGGCAAGAACACCGGCCGGGGTCTATGATTTGCTCAACAAGCTGTGGGAGCCCGCGCTGGCAGCTGCAAAACGAGAAGCCAGTGAACTTCAAGAACTGATCAAGAAGGATGGCCACGACTTCAAGCTGGAACCCTGGGATTGGTGGTATTATGCCGAGAGATTGAGAAAGGCCAAATACGATTTGGATGAAAATGAGTTACGTCCCTATTTTGACCTGGAAAACGTCCGAAACGGTGTGTTTGACCTGGCCACTAGGCTCTATGGCGTTCAGTTCATGGAGCGGACAGATATCCCGATTTACGATCCGGAGGCAAAGGTCTTTGAGGTCAAAGAGGGCGATGGCGCGCATATCGGGTTGCTCTATGTGGACTATTTTCCCCGTGCCAGTAAACGGGGTGGGGCGTGGTGCGGCGGTTTTAGGGAACAGTCAAAAAAAGACGGCAAGAAGATTACACCCATTGTCACCAATGTGGGGAATTTCTCAAAACCCACTGCAGATAAACCGGCATTGTTGAGCTTTGATGAAGTCAACACCCTGTTCCACGAGTTTGGGCATGCAATCCATAGCCTGTTCTCTGACGTCACCTACGAGGGCCTTCGAGTGAAGACCGATTTTGTCGAGTTGCCCTCTCAGGTCATGGAAAATTGGGCCGTTGAACCTGAGTTTCTCAAGATGTACGCGCGGCACTATGAGACAGGCGAAGCGATTCCGGACCATTTGATCGAAAAGATTCGGCAGAGTCGTTTCTTTAAACAGGCGTTTGATACCGTCGAGTACTTGGCTGCCTGCTTCCTAGATATGGACTGGCATATGCTAACTGAGCCTATCGAACAGGACGTCAACGGATTTGAAGACCGTTCACTGGGGAAGATCGGTTTGATCCCCGAGATTGTAGTACGGTACCGAAGTCCCTATTTCAATCATGTCTTCAGCGGGGATTACTATTCGGCCGGGTATTACAGTTATGTGTGGGCACAGGTCCTGGATGCCGATGCCTATGAGGCATTCAAAGAGGCAGGGCTTTTCGATCGCCAGACCGCCCAGTCTTTTCGTGACAATATTCTGAGTCGAGGCGGCTCTGAAGATCCTATGGTCCTCTATAAGCGCTTTCGCGGTGCAGAGCCGGACATCACCCCTTTGCTGAAGCGAAAAGGGTTCTAGTAGGCGTAAACTCCAAATATTGGACCGCGGCGAAACCCAGTGGAACTTTTTTTGAGATATGGCCTTGAGAAAACACCCAGCGCCTTCTGAGCCCCCTTTTA
>CAZCCX010000118.1:0-6945 GCA_964497115.1 uncultured Desulfobacteraceae bacterium | reverse complement strand
ATCGACGAGAACGAACTTAAAAAAATGGACCGTTACACTATTGATAAGACGAATTTATCCTATGTGGAAACGGTCATTTGCAGGGCGATCTTCCTCTTTGTTATTCTGTCCGGCCTGTTGCCTTGGCTGGCTGGTGTTTTGGAGGATGTCTATTTTGTATGGGCGGGCCTCATCTTTTTCGCTGTTCCCGGATTGATAGGGGCTGTTGCCGATCTCCCGTTTGAATACTATCACCTTTTCAGCATTGAGGAAAAACACGGTTTCAACACCTTAACCCGGAAGACCTGGCTCACGGATCTCTTCAAGTCGCTGCTGATCACCGTGTTCATCGGAATTTTCCTGTTATCCCTTCTCCTGCTAATGATCCAGTATGCTGGGGGCAGTTGGTGGGTCTGGGCCTGGCTTATCTTCTTTGGCTTTCAAATCCTGATGACCATGATTTATCCTACCGTCATTGCTCCAATTTTCAATAAGTTTATTCCCCTGGAGAACAATGAACTCTCAGAAGGAATAAGGTGCCTTGTAGAAAAAGAATGATTTGCGATAAGAGGCGTATTCCGGATGGATGCAGCGAAGAGGAGCCGTCATACCAATGCGTATCTATCAGGCTTTGGAAAGACCAAGAGAATTGTGCTTTTCGACACACTGCTGGAGGCCCATGATGATGATGAGATCTTGGCCGTGCTTGCCCATGAGATAGGACATTCCAAGAGAAATCATATCAAGAAGCAGCTCTTTATCATGGGCCTTTCCTCCTTAATCCTTTTCTATCTGATTTCAAAGATGATCTCATGGGCCCCCATGTATCATGCATTCGGGTTTTCCGTGATGCCGAATTATGCAGGACTCTTTCTTGTGGCCGTTCTCTGGGAGCCGCTGGGATTCTTTCTCTCCCCTGTGGCCATGGCTGTTTCCAGGCGGTTTGAGCGAGAGGCGGATCGTGTTGCTTTCAATGCCATGGAGACGGCGCAACCCCTTGTGAGAGCGTTAAAAAGGATGGCCAAAGATAATCTTTCCAATCTTCGACCCCATCCCCTTTACGTCCGTTTTAATCACTCTCATCCACCTTTATTAGAGAGAATCAGGACCCTTGAAGACATGAGCTAGACAATGTTTCTGTCAGTTTTCAACGGTGCGTCCGGTCAGACTTGTAATATTTGACAAATAGTCTATAATGAACAAGATTATTCGTGGCATTTAGGCAGTTGAGAGTCGTCTTCACCTGTTTCGGCCATGGGGGTCAAGATTGAAAGGCACAAGGCATACGGCACACGGTGTAAGGAAAGGATTGCATTGGCTTGAGCCTTAAGCCCTGAGCCTTCATATCGGGTTGCGGTCTTGAAAAGAGGCCTTCATGGCCGAAATTTGAGAGATTTTCATAAACGCAAATTGACACGATTATTGTCGGGAGGGTTGAAATGTCAGGATCGATTTCCGTCCCCAGGCCATCGACAGAGGCCATAGTCAATGATTTTGTGCGTAGCGTCTACAACTGGATGTGCATAGGCCTCGCGCTGACCGGCTTTGCGGCCTTTTATGTCTCTAATAATGAGACCATACTTCGCCTTGTTTTCGGCAACCAACTCATCTTCTTCGGACTCATCATCGCGGAATTGGTGATGGTATTCTCTCTGGTCAGCAGGGTGAACCGAATGAGCGCCGGTACGGCCACATCCCTGTTCGTGGCCTACTCAGCCCTAAATGGCGTGACCCTCTCATTTGTTTTCCTTCTTTATACATCTGCATCCGTTGTCAGCACTTTTTTTATCTGCTCTGCGACCTTTCTGGCATGCAGCATTTATGGCTGGACCACTAAGAAGGACCTGACATCCTTTGGTGGGTTTCTTTTGATGGGCCTGTTCGGGATTATTATTGCGTCTTTGGTCAATATGTTTATCCGAAGCAGTGCGATGCATATGATGATAAGCTATATCGGCGTCTTCGTATTTGTTGGATTGACCGCCTACGATACACAGAAGCTGAAGAATATGGCGCTGAGTCAACCTGCCGGTCTTGACGGAGCTGTCATCAGAAAGGGTGCCATCATGGGTGCGCTTTCCTTGTATCTTGACTTTATCAACCTATTCCTTTTCTTGCTTAGGATACTTGGGAAGGGTCGAAATTAGAGCCAGCCAGGGGGATTCTTCCACCGGGATCTATTAATGATGAGGACTTTCTTTTCATGGGCCGTGCTACAAATGAGATGGTCCCGGTGGTAAGTACACCCAAAAGGCCTAAACCCATATGGAACCGTCCTATTTGAAGTTGTTTCGCAAAGGGGGGCTTTCAGAACGGATCAATAAAGCAATGGCTCTGATGGAGGCTTGCAGCCTTTGCCCCCGTGAATGCGGAATTAACCGCTTAGAGGGCGAACTGGGAACCTGCAAGACAGGAAGAAAGGCGATCGTTTCCAGCTACAACGCCCATTTCGGAGAGGAATCTTCGCTTGTGGGAAGATATGGTTCCGGTACCATCTTTATGGGGGGCTGTAATCTCCTTTGCAGTTTCTGTCAAAACTATGAGATCAGCCATCTGAAAGAGGGGGTGGAGGTGGAACCGGAACAGATGGCCGCCATGATGATTCATCTAGCAGAGAGGGGATGTCACAACATCAACTTTGTGACCCCCACCCACGTGGTCCCCCAGCTGCTTGAGTCCTTGGCCCAGGCCGCGGAACACGGGTTGGACATCCCCCTTGTCTACAACTCCAGTGGTTATGACAAGAAGGAAACCCTTGAGATTCTGGATGGAATTGTTGATATATACATGCCGGACTTCAAGTTTTGGGATGGCCGTTGGGCTGCGAGGTATTGTGAGGCCCCTGATTATCCGGAAAGGGCTGAAAAGGCCCTCAAAGAGATGCACCGACAGGTGGGAGATCTGGTTATTGATGACCAAGGTGTGGCGGTCAGGGGACTTTTGGTGCGGCACCTGGTCATGCCCGGGGATATTGCCGGAACTGAAAAGGTGCTTGAATTCATTGCCGATGAAATCTCCCCCAATACCTATGTCAACGTGATGGATCAATACAGACCGTGCGGGGACGCACACAAGGATGTATACACAAATCGGCGTTTATCCTCTCGGGAGTTCAGAGAGGCAATGGAGGCGGCTAGGAGGGTAGGGTTGACGCGACTCGATCTTAGGGATCGTGTTCGGCTCGTATTTGCGGAATGATGAAGAGTGAAAGAGTATTTATAGTAGGCGATGTTCACGGCTGCCTGGATATGCTTAGAAGGCTGATGGATAAAATCGGTTGGCGACCCGATGAAGATAGTCTGATCTTTCTGGGAGACTACATTGATCGGGGGATAGATTCCAAAGGTGTGATTGACTATATCCTTGAGCTCAAGAAGGCATCGTCACGCGTTCAATGCATTATGGGGAACCATGAAAATATCCTGTTGGACTTTCTAAATACCGGGGAGCCCAGGCTGTTGATCATAAACGGCGGAATTCCAACGTTGGAAAGCTACCAGGCCGGCAATGAGAATGAGGATGACCCCCTGATTCCTCCTGAGCACGCGGCCTTCTTCAAAGGCCTTTCTCCATATATAGAACTTGAAGATTACTATGTGGTTCACGCAGGCTTCCGACCGGGTGTAGCGATTGAGGACCAATCCCTTGAGGACCTGATATGGATTAGGGAGCCTTTCATTTTCTCCGATTATGACTTCGGAAAGACGGTGATATTTGGCCATACCCCCATAGCTGAGCCCTTGATGATGGACAACAAGATAGGCCTGGATACCGGGGCCGTGTACGGGAACAGATTGACCTGCCTTGAACTTCCTCGCATGAAATTCCACTCGGTGGAGGCCTAAGTACTTGACCGAGGCCGCAGATCTTTCAACCGCGATTGGCATGACGTCCACCATCCCGGTCGAGATCGTCCTTGCTGCGGGACACACACCGGTAGACCTCAATAACACCTTTGTCACTTCAGATGAATCAGAAAAATTTCTTGGCCAGGCAGAATCTGCGGGTTTTGCCCATAACATCTGCGCGTGGATCAAAGGGATCTATTCTGCCGTCATCTATCATGGTGTGAAGAGGGTGATTGCCGTCACCGGAGGGGACTGTAGCAATACCTTGGCCCTGGCGGAAGTTCTTAGCCGAAGGGGGGTCGAGATCATTCCCTTTGACTACCCTTTGAATCGAGACAGAGCATCTCTCATGGGACAGATGGAGAAATTGAGGGAGATTCTCTCAGCCACCTGGCCTGATATCCATGAGGTAAAAAGGCGTCTGGATAAGATCCGGAAAAAACTGATGGAGCTAGACAGACTCACGTTTCATGATAACGTGGTCAACGGTTTTGAAAATCACCTTTTTCTGCTGAGTAGTTCAGATTTCAAGTCTGATCCCGATCTCTATGAAAAAGATCTTGATGAATTTCTCCAAAAAGCCAGAACCAGGGAGCCGAAAGTGGAGAAGGTCAGACTCGGATACCTGGGTGTGCCTCCCATCTTCAGCGACCTCTTTGACCGTGTGGAGTCACTTGGCGGCAGGGTCGTCTTTAACGAGATCCAGAGGCAGTTCAGCATGCCATATGGCTGCGAGGACTTGACCGAGCAATACCTTAAATACACCTATCCGTATGATATGCAAGGAAGAATCGAGGATATCAAGAGGGCTGTCGAAGAGAGGCGGTTGGACGGACTCATTCATTACACCCAGACTTTTTGTTTTAGACAAATTCACGATATTATCTTGAGGGAAACCCTCTCTATTCCCATTCTTACCGTGGAGGGCGACAGACCCGGCCCCATAGACAGCCGCACGGCCATGCGTATCGAAACATTCATCGACATGTTGGCCATGAATCGAGAGTGAACAAGAGGGAAAGTTCGGGTTGAGGTCTGTGAAAGACGATTACCTCGGCCTCTCCCCGCTGAGGAACGCCTCCGCCGTTTCCACCTCTTCTTTGCTTCCAATATATAACGGGACCCTTTGGTGTAAATCCGTAGGCTGTATTTCGAGAATAGGACCTTGCCCATCGCTGGCATATCCACCCGCCTCCCTCACGACCATGGCAAGAGGATTGGCTTCAACCATCAGCCTCAGCTTTCCGGTGGGCTTCTTCGGGTCTTTAAGATCCGCAGGATACATGAAAATGCCCCCCTTAAGGAGGTTCCGATGAAAGTCGGCGACCAGGCTTCCCACGTAACGGGAGGTGTAAGGGCGCCCAGTTGGCTTGTCTTTTGCCTTGAAATAGTCCACCAAGGCCTTTGTGTTTTCATCCCAGTACTGATAGTTCCCCTCATTTACACTATACATCTTTCCCTTTTCAGGGGTGCGGATATTCTCATGGGAAAGGAGGAACTCTCCAACACTGGGATAGAGGGTGAAGCCATGAACCCCGTTTCCTGTCGTATACACCATAATGGTGCTTGAGCCATAAATGAAATAGCCTGCCGCTACTTGCTTGATTCCAGGCTGAAGCACATCACTGAGAAGAAAATCAACGTCTGTTTCGTCGCTTTCCTTTCTGTAAATTCCGAATATGGTGCCGATGCTTACATTGACATCAATATTGGACGAGCCGTCCAGAGGGTCAAAAAGGAGGATGTAATTCCCCTTTGGATATTGAGCAGGTATATCAATCAGCTCCGCGACTTCCTCTGAAGCCATGCAACAAAGCTGGCCGATATGCTGCATTCTCTCGATGATCACCCGGTCAGCGAACACATCCAGCTTCTGGACCCGTTCTTGCTGAACATTTATATCACCCGTGGAACCAAGGATATCCACCAACCCTGCCTTGTTGACTTCCCGGGAGATGACTTTGGCTGCTACGATGAGTTCGTTGAGTAGGTAAGTAAAGGCGCCGGTGGCTTCGGGACTCTGTCGCTCCTCCATCAACATGTGCTGAGTAATAGTAATGCCTACACCTCTGTTGTCCATGGTTGCCTCCTTGTGACGATTCAGACTCAAAAAAAGTGGGTTCATTCGATTCGAGAAACCAGGTCCTTTGGGCCAAGGTCAGAGTTCAAAGACGTTGTCTCGCAATAGCGGGATGGTATTTCTTTATGAAATACAGCCTTGAAAAGACAGGCATGACCTTCCCAAACGCCGGTTCGGTATGCTCCACCCCAGAGGGGAGAGCCAAACCCGGGCTCTCCCTTCGGTCTGAGTTCAGGGTCGAAGACCGGACCCGGATTTCTAGTCACCCTTGGCCATCGTATGAGCATGAAAGCAAGACGATTCCGGCTATAGGCTCCTGAATCCATTAGCCCGCTCCGTGATTCTTCTACCGTGAGAAGAAAGAAACTGTTTTCTCATCTGGCCTTTGCCAGATCCTCTTTATATTCGAGCCGATAGATCTCGGCGAGGGTGACGAAGATGGTTATGATCAGCGGGCCGTAAATAATGCCGAGGATGCCAAAGAGTTTCATCCCTCCGAGGATGCCAAAGAGGATAAGAAGAGAGTTCATTTTCATGCCCTTGCCGATCATTTTGGGTTTAAAGAAGTATTCCATGATGATGCTATAGGCCGCGTTATATGCCAGGAAGCCCAAGGCGATTCCGATATTGCCCTGTAGAAGCAATATGACGGTAACCGGAAGATAGACGACGGTTGCACCGATAATGGGCAGAAACGCCATGAATCCGATGACGGTTCCCCAGAGAACGGGGGACCCCAGTCCGAACAAGGAAAAGCCAAAACCTCCCAGTATCCCCTGGATAATGCCATTAAGGACATTACCGACAATAACAGCGCTTGCCATTTCTCGGAATTTGTTTACGAGGAGTTCTTGCTGTTTCACCGGGAAGGGGAGGAGCTCGCCAATGTAATCCTTTATGCGCTCACCATCTCGGAAAACATAGTAGACAGTAAAAATCATCAAGAAAAAGTGGATCAAAAAACTGAACAGATTGGATGCCACAGAGCCGAGCTGGTTCGACAAATAGAGCCCTAAGTCTTTTCACATTGAGGTAGAC
>CAZCCX010000117.1:0-7003 GCA_964497115.1 uncultured Desulfobacteraceae bacterium | reverse complement strand
CGAAGAATTAGAGAATCGTGACAGATTCCCTTATGCACTGGAGATCGTCTTGGATAATATGGTACAATACGCTGATGGACTTGATTGACATACTTCCGATTTCATTGCCATTATGACGAGCGGGCACATCAATGATTATGAGGTCATAAGAGGAATCATACAAAAACCCTATCGCTACTTAGGGATGATCGGCAGTGTCTCCAAGCGTACGGAAACATATTCCAGACTGCGTGAGACCGGCGTTTCGGATGATCTGCTAAAACAGGTCCATTCTCCCATCGGGTTGGAAATTTATGGCGAGACGCCGGAGGAGATCGCTGTGAGCATTGTGGCTGAATTGATTAAGGTAAAAAATGAGGGATAAGGGAAGGACCTAAGTCGCAAGGCACACGGCGTAAGGCGTAAGATGTAAGGCGCTAAGAGAGCGGCATCCCTGAAATCCCGGGATCTTCGACTTCCCAGTATTCCCCCGTGAAAGAAGCGGGATCTCCGACACATTGTCCCGATTAGATCTGGATGAGCGAAGCGGACTGAATTCTTCAAAAGCCCTTTCACCAAACAAATCAGAACAATGCCACAATCAGCCCCTCTAGTTTCAGGAATCATACTTGCGGCGGGCCAATCCAAGCGGATGGGTCAGGTCAAGCAGCTTCTTCCTTTCAGGGGGAAACCTCTCATTTCCCACATTGTTTACACCGCTCTTGCTTCACAACTTGACGAAGTGATCGTAGTACTGGGTCACGGAGCCGAAGAAATAGAAATGACAATAGATTTTGGCGATGCTCAAGTGGTCATGAACAATGATTACGAGGCTGGGCAGAGCACATCCCTTCAGATCGGTATTTCGGCGATCTCGGATCGCAGTGAGGCTGCGCTCTTCATTCTCGGAGATCAGCCCCTGATGAACACGGGCGTGATCAATCGTATCTTAGAAGAATTTGAACGAAAGAGAATTGGGTTTCTAGTCCACACGTTTCACGGTAAAAGAGGCAACCCTGTCCTTGTTGGCCGTTCATTCTTCTCTCACCTGGAGTCTCTCACAGGAGATCAGGGGGCAAGGGCGCTTTTCGAGGAATATGCAGATCAGGTCAAGGAATTCGATGTGGGGGATGGGTGCATTCACATTGATATCGATACGTTGGATGATTATCTAAAGTTGACATCTGAGTAGATTTTGTAGGCATAGATGGCATATAGCTTATCTGTCTAACGATGCCCACAGCAAGCCTCTTGCTGGCAAATCACGTAATATTGTGGTACAGGAGAATTCCAAGCCTGACAGCTATACGATTCATTGAATCAGAAGGGGAAAGAAATGACTTTTATAGGGAAAGACATAATTACTACCGTTGGCATGAAAAAGAACGAACTTGTAGAGGTTTTAGGGATTAGCGCCAAGATGGAGGGAATCGTCAAGAATGAGCGCGTATCCACTCTGCTGCAGGACAAGGTTGTGGCTGTCCTATTTCTGGAACCATCAACAAGGACCCGTCTCTCATTTGAGACGGCAGTCAAGAGACTCGGAGCTAAGGGGATTACGGTTTCGGATGCCAAAACCTCCTCCGGCACAAAAGGCGAGACGCTGGCAGACATGGCTAAGACCGTGGAGGGCTATGTGGACTGCATTGTCGTCCGCCAGCCCACAGTCGGTGGGGCCCAGGTCATGGCCGATGCCGTGGATGTCCCTGTGATCAACGGGGGAGATGGCGCCGGTCAGCATCCGACCCAGGCACTGCTCGATCTTTACACCATGCAAAAGGAAAAGGGCAATCTTGAAGGACTCAAGGTGGCCATGGTGGGGGACCTGAAATACGGAAGGACCGTTCATTCCCTGACCTATGCCCTGTCTCCTTTTAACCCCCTGGAATATATGTTCTGCGCGCCGGATGCCCTTCAGATACAAGATAACATAGTGAACGATATGAAGGCCAAGGGGATCAGTTGTACAAAGACAGGGGCCATTGAAGAGGCACTTCAGGCAGATGTCCTCTATATGACGCGGATTCAGAAGGAGCGTTTTGAGGATCTTGCAGAGTATGAGAAACTCAAAGGGAGTTATGTCTTGACTAGAGATATTCTTTTCAAAGGGAACAAAGACATCACAATTATGCATCCTCTTCCAAGGGTGGATGAGATCAGTTCAGATGTGGACGACCTTCCCAATGCAGCCTATTTCAGGCAAGCCCATAACGGCGTGTATGTCAGAATGGCCCTTCTGGCCCTGGTCATGGGCAGGGCCTAGAGAAAGCCAGGGATGGCTTGTTGCTGCGATTTCTGTTTAGGTTATGGGGGTCTCTTTCCAGACCTGCAACTATCTGTCCGGTGGTGGTATTGGCCGCAGGCTCACGACCCTTAACAACGTCGAAGAGCACCAAACCCTTTATGAAATCGCGCCTTGGGTGTGATTTCATTAGTGGAGAGGCGAGTATGCAGACAAAAAATGATTTGGTGATAAAGGACGGGTTGGTTATCGGCTCAAGGCGTATAAAAAGAGTGGACGTCGGCGTTAAGGCCGGGAAATGAAGGGAAAGAGAGGGCAAGGCGGTTTTATGCCCACAAAGATCAATGGGCAAGAGCGATAAGAACCCGTAATGGATACATGAGACAATTATAGGCCTTGGCGTTTGTCAGTTGACAATGTGATCACCGCGGTTATGAAGATAAATGAGGTGGAAGGTGTGTCTTAGTCGGTTTCCTTTGATTCTTAGGCCGTGGATGTTTTCTCTGTTTCCATGTATTCCGTAATCACATTATAGTGCTCCTCGTCTAAGAGTTCCACTTCCCTCATCCATTCAAAAGCTTCGGAGATATTGAATAGGACATGGGGTTCAATACTCTGTGCCCGAAGGTTTTCTTTCCCTCCTTGCTCCCTGTCAAGGAGGACAACCAGTTCATTAACGACACCTCCTTGATCCCTGGCTGCGTTTGCAGCATCAATAACGCTTTGTCCGGTGGTAATCAGGTCATCCACCATCACAATGCGTTCATTTCTCTGCATATCCCCTTCGATTTTTTTTCTCACGCCATGCTCTTTTCTCTCTTTTCGATAATAGAGCATAGGCTTGGCCAGTTTTTGGCTTATGATCGTTGCAAAGGGCACACCCGCAGTGGGAACGCCCAGGATTTTATCGGTCTTGGACTTCCCGATTTCGTTGATGACGATGCGTGCCAGTGAGTTGGAGATCCAGTCCATGGAAATGGGATCGGAAATGGTTTGCCTCAGATCCACATAATAAGGGCTCTTCTTCCCTGAGTGCAGGATATAGTCGCCTATTTTCAGTGCATTATTCCGGATGAGATTCAAAGAAATATACTTCATGAGATACTTCTTCTCTTCTTCCCATATCTTCTTTTCAATGTCATCAAGCCGGACAAAAACCATCTCCATCCCTCCTATTTGTTTGTACTGTCTCTTTAGAAACTGGTGTCTCGTATCATGATTTATGACACTAATAATCAGGTTTTATGATAGAATCATCGACTGTTTTGATGTGTAATGAGGCACGGACTATTCCCTCAAGACAATATCTATAGGGTCCAGCGGCTGTGATCTCACCTTTGAGGGTTTAAGGGGCCGTTTCTTCTAAGCTATAGCTACACATTCTGCCATAAGATCTTGGGCATAAATCCCCGAAGATCAGATCACAGCAGGGTTCAGTGGGATCTCTTTCGGAGATATCGCCTTAAGGGAACAGCCCATGCCTCGTTTCATATTTGAGCCATGATTATATAATACGAGACACTAGCTTCCCAGAGTCGCGACCATAACGGCCTTAATCGTATGTAACCTGTTCTCAGCTTGATCAAAGACAATCGATGCCTCTGATTCAAACACTTCTTCTGTGACTTCCATACTGTCCAATCCGAATTCTTGATAGATCTCTTCACCGATTACGGTGTCACGGTTATGAAAAGCGGGCAGACAGTGCATGAATTTTACAGTCGGGTTGTTCGTCATTTCCATGGCCATTTTGTTGATCTGAAAGGGCAAGAGAAGATTGATTCTTTCCTTCCACACTTCCTCAGGCTCGCCCATGGAGACCCACACATCCGTGCATAGGAAATCACAATCTTTGACCCCCTCTTGAAGATTCTCCGTTATCATGAGTTCTGCGCCCGTCTCCGCTGCAATCTGATTGGCGGTTTCTATGATCTGCTCAGATGGTTGAAGTTCTTTGACAGTCACAGAACGGTAATCCATCCCCATCTTTGCGGCGCCTATCAAGAGTGAATTTCCCATGTTGTTTCTGGCATCCCCCAGATAGGCGAATTTAATCTGCTGTAGGGGTTTATCCGTATGCTCTATCATGGTCATGATATCTGCGAGGATCTGGGTCGGATGAAATTCATTTGTAAGACCATTCCAGACAGGCACCCCTGCGTATTTGGCCAGCTCTTCTGCCGTATCCTGAGCAAAACCACGATACTCTATGCCGTCATACATTCTTCCCAGGACTCTAGCCGTATCCTTCATGGTTTCCTTTCTTCCTATCTGGCTACCGCTGGGTCCAAGATATGTCACCCTTGCCCCTTGATCATAGGCAGCGACTTCAAAGGCGCACCGTGTCCTGGTGGAATCTTTTTCAAAGATAAGGGCGATATTTTTACCCTGCAACTTTTGCCGTTCTTTTCCGGATCTTTTCTCTTCCTTGAGTTTGAGGGAAAGATTGAGAAGAAACTCAATTTCCTCCGGAGTGAAGTCAAGAAGCTTTACAAAACTCCTGTTTTTCAGATTAATGGCCATCTGTCACTCCTATTCTCTGGAACTTATCAAGTTTTTTAGTCCGTCTTTTTAGACTAAAGCCTCCCATCACTCTTGTCCAAAAACGGTGCTGAAATTCAGGGGTCCGAAGCATATAGGGGAACCTGAATTTCAATCGAATCTGACGAACATGTCAAATCAAGCATTTATGTCTACCCAAAACCGTTTTTAGTTGCTTCTTGGACAGCAATGGCCTCCCATATTTTCGCAAGAATATGGCGTGTCCCAATGTGGTGGAGCCTCCTTCGAATCGGTCAGGGCAAGAATTCCTCAACTTTCTCTGAATGTCAAGGATAAATGCCGGGATTAGGTGTTGCGTCGGTCATTAAGTCTGATAATTGCAGTCCAATATCCCTGTCCCTTGCTTTCTAAGGTTTTATTGCTCAAAGCCAATTGACTAATTTGTGTTTTGAAGCTAACATCTTTTTCAGTAGGTGTAGGCCTGAATGCGGCCTTCTTTTGATCTTATTTGGGAATGCGGGCACACCTCGATTGTCCTGAAAGTGACCCGTTTGAGACGGAAAAAGGATCTATGGCAGATTACATCAAGAAAATAAGTGTTCATGATGCTGTTGGAACCGTGCTGGCGCACGACATAACCCGAATCGTACCGGGCCAGGTGAAGGGCGTGGGATTCAAGAAAGGGCATATTATCCTTGAGAGGGATATCCCCGAACTACTTAAACTCGGCAAGCGCCATCTTTATGTGCTTGACTTGCCCCCGGATCGTCTGCATGAAGATGACGCGGCCTTGCGTATTGCCAAGGCCATTTGCGGTGAATTTCTGCGTTGGACCGCTCCAAAGGAAGGTAAATCCAGTATGATCAGCTCTGTCGACGGGCTACTGAAGATTGATGTCGGCGCCCTTTTAGCGGCCAACCGCATGGATGATATTATTGTCGCCACCCTCAAGACCAATACAGCCTGTAAAGAGGGACAGATTGTAGGAGGCACACGAATCATTCCTTTGACCATTTATACACATCAGATCGAGACTTTGGAGCGGATGGCCCTCCAGACGGGGCCTATCATTCGCGTTCGACCGTTCCGACGGCTTAAGGTAGGCGGGGTCGTGACCGGTTCTGAAATCAAGGATGGTCTGATCAAAGATGAATTCGAGAACTCCATCAGCCCTAAGTTGGAGGCCTATGGTTGTCAATTGATGAAGAAGATCGTTGTGTCCGATGATCCGGACGCCATCGCAGCAGCTATCCAAGAGTTGAGAGATTTGGGCTGTGATCTGATTCTGACCACCGGTGGGCTTTCGGTGGACCCAGATGACGTGACTCGCCAGGGTGTGGGTCGTGCTGGGGCTGAGAAGATTTTTTACGGCTCACCTGTATTACCCGGGGCCATGTTCTTATATGCACGCTTGGGGAAAACGCCCATCATGGGTCTTCCAGCCTGCGTCTATTTTCATCCTACCACACTTTTTGATCTGCTTCTTCCGCGCTTGCTGGCAGACGATCCCATTACGCCCAATGATATCGCTGCTATGGGCCACGGGGGTTTGTGCATGCAATGCGAGACGTGCCGGTTTCCGGTCTGTCCTTTCGGTAAATAGACTCTGACATGGAGGAAACAGACTTGTCTTTCAGGGCAGAAACTCGGTTTTGCCTTTCAATGAGAGAAGGGCAGGGGGTAGTCCAGCGATTTAGGAAGCATTTTACAGGATAGAAAAAAGAAACAATATCAGACAGGATGCACGAGATTAGCCAGGCGGATAAATTCTCCAGAAGCGGGCTTAATCCTGTCAAGAAGGCTGAACTGCTACCAAATATGTCTTAGTGGGACGGCATGGAAAACACGGAATACATAAAGCCGAAAGATTTGAAAGAACTGACTATAGCCATAAAAGGCGCAGGCGACCTTGCAAGCGGCATCGCATGGTCTCTTTTTCAGGCCCATATATGCAGCCTGTTCATGCTGGAGGTCCCGGAGCCCCTGGCGGTCCGAAGGACGGTCTGCTTCTGCGAGGCCCTGATTGACGGACAGACAGAGGTTGAAGGGGTTGAGGCGGTCAAAGCGGAGAAGCCGGAGGAAATTCAGCAAGCCTGGCATCAGGGGAAAATCCCGGTTCTGGCGGATCCCGATTGGTCGACTATTGAGCGAATCAAGCCGGATGTGGTTGTGGATGCCATTATGGCCAAGTGCAATCTTGGTACCCGTTTGAGGGAGGCGCCGTTGGTTATCGGTCTTGCTCCGGGATTTGTGGCCGGTGGCGATGTTCACATGGTGATT
>CAZCCX010000116.1:0-7046 GCA_964497115.1 uncultured Desulfobacteraceae bacterium | reverse complement strand
TCTTGGCGAAATGGTTGATAAAACTCAAGGCACACGCCATCCCTCTGTCCTTGAAAGACGCGCTGGGATTCAGACCGTCATCCTTGAAATAGAAGTCAAGCCCAACCATGTCTCTAAGTCGGTCATTGGCCTTCACCATCGGTGTATGTCCCTCTCCCAGATAGATGATTTGCTCCAGGGGGATGATGGGAGCGATGAATTCATAGTATCTGAATATGCCTTTCAAGGGTTGGTGGTTCAGCATTCGGCGGTAGTCAAAGATTTTCCGCCACATCGCTCCGCCCTTGTCCTTAAGATGATCCGGATTTCTGTTATGAAGCAGAAGCACGCTCCCACAATCAGGGCAGGCGTATAACAGATGATCGATCCCAAATTCTGTATCACAGCCGAGGCATTGGTAGAACATCTGCCCCTTCGGTTCAGGGATCAAATAGGGTCTTATCTCTTCCGGAAACTGTTCGATTTTCATTGTGGAATCCTATCAATCAGGTGCCCGCTTCCGAGGCCGCGAATCTTCTGAAAAGGCCTAAGTCACTATGATTTATTACTTTATATCATTACATGATGCAAATGCAATCAAAAGGAAGCCCTTTTCATATTCTGAGGCGGCTCGGGAAGCATTTTTATCTCTTGAGAAGTATGCCGGGACATGTTAAATGATCGGCTGAATCTGTAGCAGTTTAAATTTTCAAAGCATTGTGACTCAGCTGGCGCTCAGTCATCTCTTTTCAGGGCTGAAAGCCCTCATAGGTAGTGCAGGATTTGTTGCCACCCAGGCGGTGAAGGGTCGTTTTGCAGTAGCACGGGAGTCTTTCTTCCCGGCATATTGTGGTGATAGTCTGCCGCCCGCCAATGCTTGGAGGCGTGCAGATAAAGTCTTACTGAATCAAGTTCGGCCCTTACAAGAGATCCCCGAGCCCCCGAATCGTTTGAAGAAAGCTAGAATGGTACTTAATTCGCAAGAAATTCCAGGATGTGCATCATGCTCATTGAACAGGTCAAAGAGGTCTTAAGAATCGAGGCACAGGCCATCACGGATCTGGCAGACCGTGTCGGGCCGGAATTTGAAAAGGCCGTTCAGATAATCCTGAAGGCCAAAGGAAGAGTAATCCTTACCGGAATGGGGAAATCCGGCCTGGTTGGGAGAAAGATATCGGCGACCCTTAACAGTACGGGAACGCCTTCCCTTTTCATGCATCCGGCCGAGGCCATCCACGGAGATCTGGGCATGGTGACAAAAAATGACGTCATTTTGGCTATCTCAAACACCGGCCAGACTTCAGAGATCAACAATATTTTACCCATGGTCAGGGGAATGGGGACCAGAATTATCGCATTCACGGGAAACCTTGATTCACCCATGGCCGCAAAGAGCGATGTGGTAATCGATGTGGGGGTGGAGAGGGAGGCTTGCCCCATGGGCCTGGCGCCCACCTCGAGTACGACCGCCGCCCTTGCCATGGGAGATGCCCTTGCCGTGGTCCTTATCAACGCAAGGCGTTTTGACAAAAAGGACTTCAGAAAACTGCATCCGGGTGGCGGGCTTGGAGAGAGGCTGGCAATCACCATAAGAGAGGTGATGTTTACGGATGATCATGTGCCCAAGGTGGTCTTGGGATCCAGGGTGGAGCAGGCCATCAAGGAGATAGACTCAAAAGGGCTCGGCGCGACCCTGGTGTTGGACAAAGAGGACAGACTTTCAGGGATCGTCACGGATGGAGATCTGAGAAGGATTCTTACGAAGAAGAAGACGATTCATAAGCTGAAAGTGGAAGAGATCATGTCAACGGCGCCCAAGACAATCGAGGAAGATCAGACGGCCGCAGAGGCCCTGGGCATTATGGAGCTCTATGGAATCACTCATCTTGTTATCCTTGACAGGGAGAAGAAGGTCAGGGGGATGATTCATCTGCATGACCTGTTGGGAAGAGAGGAATTCAAATTAAATGGCGGTTCGGCCTTCTCCACGAGGACTCATCGTCGACCTGATAACGCCACTTAAGAAGAGCGGCGATATTGACGGTCGGGGGCTGAGTAGACATCTTGACGGGGTGCTACCCTATGCCCAGGCACTACTATTGGCCAGTCCCCATATTGGGGAAGGGGAGGGCCTGGATGCCGGTCTGAGGGAAGAACTCCTGGACAAGTCACTTGGCGTGGTTCAGGGCCGGATCCCGCTCCTGATCTGGATCACACAGGATACTGAAGAAAAGACAAAAGAAACTTACCTTCTTCTGAAGAAAAGGCTGGCGCGGCGAAAGTACACCGGCCAGATTTTCTGGGTTGACACCCCCCTTTATTACCATAGTAACCGCGGATTACCCCTTTATTACCAACACATGCCCACGACGGACAAAGACTCATTTCTCCTCTACAACGATCCCGAACTGATCAAACAGATTGCTCACCCTTTGAAGAGATTCAACATACGCACAGGCATTCTCAAAGAGTTGTCCGGAATTCGGAGTATTCAGGGGTTGATCTTTCTTGGATCACTTGATAGGACCCGGAACTACCAGAAGGCCGTGAGGGTAAGAGGTGATTTCAGGATCTACGACGGAGACGAGGCCCACTTCCTGACATATCCCAGTCTGAGTGGCGTGGTTTCCATGGGGGCCAACCTGGCGCCAAGGGCATGGCAGAAGGCCACATCCGCTTCACTAAATCTGGACGGCTTGCAACAGTCGTATCCCGATCACCTGCAACAGGTCTGGGAGTTGGGATGGTATCTGCAGGACCTCAGGGAAATCTACCGGGAATCTCCTGTCCCCCTTATGAAGCAAGTGCTGTCGGATAGGGGTGTCATTGAAGAGACTGCGGGCCTTGTTGAGGGGAAGAAGAGGGGGGAGGAGGTCAACAGGCTGAAGGCGCTAGTGGCACAGCTGGGGGATTATCCATGAGGGTGCAAATGTCCTTGATCAATGGCTGCAGCAGTCCTCGCCACAGTCTGCAATTTCTGCCAGAGCCTTTATCACTTCCCTTTGCTCTGCTGGGATGATTTCCATGACTCGGAATCTTAGATAAAGGAGATCCATATCCTCAGGTATTTTAATGGGGGGCAGGATCAGGTGTTGGAAGACCTGCGGAATCTGTTCTCGGTTTATCTGTAGCCGTACTTCGTCCTCTACGGTTTTGTCTGCCAGGTGGAACTCGATAGGTGTGAGGCCATTGGTGCCAAGACCGTAGATGAATTCAAACAGAGAAGGCTGGGGGGTCAAGTCCATGGATTCCGGAGTCGTTCCAACCTCCATGGAAAGGAACACTTTTTTGAGAGGGCCTATCTTTTCCATAATAGAGTTGATGCTCTATTCAATATAACACGGCTTCGCCGTTTACGGCAAAAAGAAAATCTACATCTGGCTCCATGCGTTTACTTGAGAAACCAACACTTCAGAATGAGGAGGGTCTTGACCTTCTGTGAGACCGTCCCTTTTAGGGACCCCTATGAACCTTAAAGAAAACGACGAGAATGCATCTGTTGGCCCGGCCGCGGCCAGGACCAAGCCCCTTAATGTCGGAATGCCTGAAGGGTGTATTATAGACGAATCACTCGCCCCTTGCACCATTGTGATCGTGGGGGCCTCAGGAGATCTGACCGGGAGAAAAGTGATTCCAGGTCTTTTCAATTTGTTCCTGAACAACGGACTGCCGGATCCTTTTCTCATTGTGGGCTGCAGTCGCACGAATATGAGTGATCAGGATTTCAGACAAAAGATGGAGGAAAGCCTGGCCGCTAGCGGGAAACTTGAGCCTAAAAAATGGGTGGAGTTTTCCAAAAACCTTTATTATCGCTCCATTGAATACGACGACCTTTCCTCTTTCAAGACATTGGCAGAATCCCTCAAGGTTTTGGAGGAGACACATAAAACGAGGAGCAACAGGATTTTTGAGCTGGCCATTCCTCCTTCGCTATACACGACAGTCGCGCAAATGATCGGGAAGGCTGGTCTTTCGGCTGAGATGGAAAATAGCCAGGGCTGGTCGCGCATTGTGGTGGAAAAACCCTTTGGTAGAGACTTGAATACTGCCACAAAGCTTGACCAGGTCCTTCATGAACATTTTCACGAACACCAGATATTTAGAATCGATCATTACTTGGCCAAGGAGACGGTCCAGAACGTCTTAATGCTTCGTTTCGCCAATTCCATATTTGAGCCTATTTGGAACAGGAATTTTATAGATCATGTCAGTATCATTGCGGCAGAGAGTCTTGGTGTTGAACATAGGACAGGGTACTACGAAGAGGCAGGGGTTCTGAGGGATATGTTTCAAAACCACATGATGCAACTCCTGGCCGTAACGGCCATGGAACCCCCCTCTCTGTTCGAGGCGGATCATGTGAGGGATGAGAAGGTCAAGGTCTTTCGTTCCCTGAATGCTTTTCCCACGGAGGCCCTGAATGACTATCTGATCCTAGGACAATATGGCCCCGGCATCATCGAGGGAAAAGAGGTGCCCGGTTACCGGGATGAACCCGGGGTGGATTCCGGGTCCTTGATGCCCACTTTTGCCACAATGCATGTCTCCGTAGGCAACTGGCGCTGGAAGGGGGTTCCCTTCTATCTCACATCAGGGAAGAGGCTGGCCCAGAAGCAGACTGAGATCCGTATCCAATTTAAAGAAGTCCCTCATTCCATGTTCGGGTCTCTTCTTGGCGAACACATCACGGCTAATCGACTGACCCTAGGAATCTATCCGGAGGAAAAGATTGCCTTGACGTTTCAGACCAAGTATCCGGGGGCCAGGGTGTGTTTGCGAACCGTAAACATGGATTTTCTCTACCATCAAGACTATGAGGGACCGGTTCTGGACGCCTATGAAAAGGTGCTTATCGATTGCATTCAAGGGGATCAGACGCTATTTTGGCGGCAGGATGGTGTGGAACTCTCATGGTCTTTTTTGACCCCTATCCTGGAGGAATGCGAGACCTGTGGTGATCGGGGAGAGAGACTTCTTCCCTATGAGTCGGGAAGCTGGGGCCCTGAGGCTGCTCAGAGATTGAGAGAAGAAATATAATAAGCATAGAAAGGAATGAAAAAAGACGCGATGGATAAACTAGATGAACTGTGTGTGAATACGATACGAATGCTCTCCGTAGACTGTGTTGAAAACGCGAACTCAGGACACCCGGGCATGCCCATGGGGGCCGCGACTATGGCCTATGTGTTGTGGACCCGATTCTTGAGGCATAACCCCGCAAATCCTGATTGGCCTGACAGAGATCGATTTGTCCTCTCCGCCGGCCACGGGTCCATGCTCCTCTACAGCCTGCTGCATTTGACGGGATATGACCTGTCCTTGCAAGAGCTCAAAAACTTCCGGCAGTGGGGCAGCAAGACCCCCGGCCATCCTGAGTCCTATGTCACGGCCGGGGTAGAGACGACCACAGGGCCTCTGGGCCAGGGCTTCGCCAATGGTGTGGGTATGGCCATTGCCGAGCGGTATCTCGGGGCCCGTTTTAACCGTCCTGATCACGAAATCGTCAACCATTGTATTTACGGTATTGTGAGCGACGGCGATCTGATGGAAGGCGTCTCCCACGAGGCCGCGTCTCTGGCCGGCCACCTGAAGTTGGGCAATATCATCTATTTGTATGACGACAATCACATCAGCATCGATGGCAGCACGGAGTTGTCCTTTACCGAAGATCGAATCGAGCGTTTTGAGGCCTACGGTTGGCATGTTCAGAGGATAGAGGACGGAAACGATGTGGGGGCCATTGAAACGGCTATTCGGGCGGCCCAAGAAGAAGACGTCCGACCCTCCCTGGTCTCCGTCCGGACCCACATCGGCTATGGCAGTCCTCACAAGCAGGATACATCCTCAGCGCATGGGGAGCCATTAGGTGCCGAAGAGATCAAACTGACCAAGGAGAATCTTGGTTGGCCCGTTGATCCGGCCTTTTTTATCCCCGACGAGGCGGAGAATCATTTCCGTCAGGCCCTTGAAAAGGGCAATGCCTTAGAGAAGGAATGGACGGATCGGTTTGAAGCCTATGAGAAGAGCCATCCTGAATTGGCCCTTCAGTGGAAGCGATGGATAAAGGGTGAGTTGCCCGACGGCTGGGACAAGAGACTTCCTTCATTCCCTACCGATGCTAAAGGCACGGCCACCCGTGGGGTATCCGGGACAGTTTTGAATGCGGTGACTCCGATACTCTCCAACCTGATCGGCGGTTCCGCTGATCTTGCCCCCTCCAACAAGACCTTTATCAAAGGAGAAGAGGTCTTTCAGGGCGGCCAATTTCGAGGACGCAACTTTCATTTTGGGGTGCGGGAGCACGGAATGGGGTCCATTATGAACGGCATGGCCCTGCACGGGGGCCTGATCCCTTACGGCGGGACTTTCCTAGTCTTTGCAGATTATATGCGGCCTCCCATCCGTCTTGCCGCCATGATGGGGCTGAAAGTTATCTATGTTTTTACACACGACAGCATCGGCCTGGGAGAGGACGGTCCGACCCACCAGCCTGTTGAACACTTGGCTGCCCTCAGGGCCATTCCCAATCTGACAGTCCTCCGGCCGTGCGATGCCAATGAGACTGTAGAGGCCTGGCGCTTTGCCCTTGAACAGAAAGACGGTCCTGTTGTACTCGCCTTGACGAGACAAAGTGTTCCTGTGCTGGATCGAGAAGCGTTTGCCTCAGCAGACGGTCTCCACCGCGGGGCTTATGTCCTCAGCCCTGCTGACGAGGATGAAGACCCGGACGTGATCCTGATGGGAACCGGGTCCGAGGTCCATCTCGCCATTGAAGCAGCCCGAACTTTTAAAGAAAAGGGGATTTCTGCGAGGGTAGTGAGCATGCCTTCCTGGGAATTGTTTGATAGGCAGCCTGAGGCGTATCAAAGCCGGGTGTTGCCTGCGGCGGTAAAGGCCCGGGTGGCCGTTGAGGCTGGGATCACCCAGGGATGGCATCGTTACCTGGGAGAGAAGGGCGAATTTGTGGGCATAGACCATTTTGGAGCGTCAGCACCCTATAAGACCTTGTATGAGAAATTCGGGATCGCCGCTGACCGGGTCGTTGAAAAGGCATTGGGGTTGTTGGA
>CAZCCX010000115.1:0-7075 GCA_964497115.1 uncultured Desulfobacteraceae bacterium | reverse complement strand
AGATGTGATCTGATCGCGATTCTTGACGGACTCGCAAAAAGTCCATCAACAGGCCAAGAGCGGGTAAGCTCCGGCCTGGGGTGAGGGTGGAACCATTTGAATTCATTTCAAATGGCGGGAGAGGGGGAGCCCTCTCTCGCCGAGTGAAAAGTCTGAAAGAGGACCTTTTACGAGGTTATCACAGTTGGAGGAGAAGAGCGTTATGGAAATCAGGGTGACCCCCGCGCGAACAGACCGGCTGAAAGAAAAACCTGAAGATGACTCCCAACTCGGATTCGGTGACATCTTTACGGATCATATGTTTTTGATGGACTATCAGACGGGAAAGGGATGGTTCAACCCCCGGGTAGAGCCGTACCATCATTTGGCTCTCGATCCTGCGGCAATGGCTCTTCATTATGGACAGGAGCTGTTCGAAGGCCTCAAGGCCTATCGCGGACAAGACAACGGCATTTACCTCTTTCGCGCAAGGGATAATTTCGAGAGACTGAATAGGGGTGCAAAGAGACTGGCCATGTCGGAAGTGGACATAGATGTTGCCATGGAAGGGATGAAAAAGCTCGTTTTGATGGACCAGGAATGGGTGCCCCGCAGCCCCGGGACGTCCCTTTACATCCGGCCCACCTTGATCGCCACGGAAGCACACCTGGGTGTCCGTCCTGCCAATGAGTACCTCTTTTTCATTATCCTCGGGCCTGTTGGGGCCTATTACAAAGAAGGTCTAAACCCGGTGAAGATCTATGCAGAGGACCAATACGTTCGTGCGGCCGTGGGCGGTACGGGAGACACCAAGAGTGCCGGGAATTATGCCGCAAGCCTGCTGGCAGCCGAGAGGGCCCATGAGAAGGGATGCACCCAGGTACTGTGGCTGGATGCAAGAGAGCGAAAATATGTGGAAGAAGTGGGCACTATGAACATGTTCTTCGTGATTGAGGACGAAGTTATTACGGCACCCTTGACAGGGAGTATCCTTCCGGGGATCACTCGGGATTCGGTCATCCATATGGTCAATGATTGGGGTATGAAGATGTCTGAGCGATCCCTCTCTATTGATGAGGTCATCGCCGCCGCCAAGGACGGAAGACTCCGGGAGGCCTTTGGCACCGGGACCGCAGCTGTCATCAGCCCTGTGGGTCAAATCATCTATAAGGATAAAGAGTATGTGGTGTCGGGAGGTGAAATGGGGGCGCTCTCCCAGAGGCTTTACGCGGAGATTATGGCCATCCAATACGCTCAAAAGGAAGATCCCTACGAATGGATCGAGAGAATCGGGTAAAGGAAATATGATTCCGACCATAGAGTGGCTTGGCAAACATGTTCGCATGATCAACCAGAGAAAGATCCCCAACAAGGTAGAATGGTATACCTGCAGGGGATACAAGGATGTCATCAAGGGCATAGAGACCATGGTAATTCGGGGGGCACCCGCCATCGGTGTGGCCGCAGCCATGGGATTGGCCATGGGCGCGACCTCCATCAGGGTGAAGTCCTTTGATGCATTCAGAGACCGTTTCAAGGATATGGCCGACGATATGTCAAAGGCCCGCCCGACTGCGGTCAATCTTAGGTGGGCCGTGGAAAGGATGTCCCGGTTGGTGGAAGAAGGGACTGCCGGATCTGTAGAGGCAATCAAAAAGGACCTCAGGCGTGAGTCGGAGAAGATCCTTGCCGAAGACATAGAGATCAACAAGAAGATCGGCCGCCACGGGCAAAAGCTGGTTCCCAAAAAGGCCACGATCTTGACACACTGCAATGCCGGATCCCTGGCCACCGGCGGCTACGGCACTGCCTTGGGTGTGGTAAGGGCCGCCCATGAGGCCGGAAAGGATGTGGCTGTTTTGGCAGATGAAACAAGGCCCTGGCTCCAGGGGCTTCGTCTGACCGCCTTTGAATTGATGCAGGATAAAATCCCGGTGACGGTCATTGCCGACAATGCCGCCGGATCATTCATGCACAGGAACAAGGTGGATCTCGTGGTTACCGGAGCGGACAGAATCGCCGCAAACGGGGATGTGGCCAACAAGATCGGGACCTATCAGATTGCTGTTCTTGCCAAAGAAAACAAGATCCCCTTTTATGTGGCCGCGCCCCTTTCCACCATCGACCTCTCGCTTGCAACAGGAGACCTGATCCCCGTTGAGGAGAGAAATCCGAGGGAAATCACTCATCTCGGGGACAAAGAGATCGGCCCTCCGGGTGTCCGGGCAGTTAACCCCGCCTTTGACATCACCCCCAGCAAATATGTGACAGCGATCATCACAGAGAAGGGGATCATCAAGCCCCCTTATAAGACCGGAATCAAAAAGGTTTTTTAGGTTTATGCTCACTCTTGTCCAAAAACGGTGTTGGCTTTAAGGGGACTGGGGGCCTCGTTCCACGGTAAAAATGGAACCTGAACACCGATCAAATCAAGGGGCTGTGTCAAATAAAACAGTTAAGTCTAATAAAAAGCGTTTTTAGTTTTTTCCTGGACAGCAATGGTTGATCCTATTAATTTACGTCTTTAGAGAACTCTCAAGTTTTTTCTTTCCCGGCTATTATCTTGAAATGGAATCGTGGGAACATATCCTCTCCGAAAGTATTACGACCCCCAGTACGCTATCCTCTTTGTTTGAAATCAACGAAGATGAGATTCAGCGGGTGGCTGCCGAGTATCCCCTGACCATCAATCCCTATTACCTCGGGCTGATCAAAGCCAAAGGAGACGGCATCTACAAGCAGGCCGTGCCGGATATCCGGGAAATCACTGAGAACGAAGGCCTGGAAGACCCCTTGGACGAGGAAGCCCGGTCCCCGGTTCCCGGCCTCACCCACAAGTATCCTGACCGAGTCCTCTTATTGGTCTCGGGCCGCTGCGCCATGTACTGTCGGTTCTGCAACAGGAAGAGAAAGGTCGGACAGGCCGCCATGGTGACCCGGAAGACCGTCAAAGAAGGCCTATCGTACATCAGAAGCAACAAAGAGATTCGGGATGTCCTCCTCTCCGGTGGGGATCCCCTCCTTCTTCCGGACAAAGAACTCTACGGCCTCTTGACAGAGCTCCGCGCCATCCCCCACGTGGAGATCATCCGCATAGGAACCCGAATTCCTTGCTCCCTTCCTCAACGGGTGACACTCAGACTTGCAGACATGCTCAAAGGGTTTCATCCCCTCTATATCAACACCCACTTCAACCATCCTGAGGAGATCACACCGGAGGCCTCTCTGGCCTGCGCAAGGCTTGCAGATGTGGGCATTCCTTTGGGTTGCCAGACGGTTCTTCTGAAGGGGGTCAATGATGATCCTGTGGTAATGCGTGAATTGATGCAAAGACTCCTCCTGATCCGCGTACGGCCCTATTATCTGTTTCAGGCCGACTTGGCCAAAGGGACCTCACACTTCTGGACCCTTTTGAAAAAAGGGATAGAGATTATGTCGGCACTTCAAGGACACACCTCAGGCCTTTGCGTACCCAGGTTCGTGATCGACATCCCGGGTGGAGGAGGGAAGGTCCCCATTACACCGGAGTATGTCTTGGGGGAAGATAAAGGAGAACTCCTAATCAGGAATTATCAGGGCGAGGTGTATCGGTATCCGGTGTCATAAGAGAACGGTTCAAGGTACAAGGCGTAAGGTCTAAGGTGTAAGGAAGACCTCTCCTCTTCTCTGCACCTTATACCGTAAACCTTACACCGTGCACCGTATCTATTCATACCAGGTCAGAATCTCCGACAACGCCGTCCGATGGGTTTTCATATTATTGATGGGAGCCCTTTCATCTACGTACCCAAGGGCTATGACAAGCAAAACCTCTTTGCCCTCGGGAATATTCAGGGCATCGCAAATTTCATCCCCATAGGCAGTCACAAGCCCGATGGGGCAGGTGGAAAGGCCCTTGGCCTCTGCGGCAAGAAGGAGATAAGACACACTCAGGCCGATATCCAAATACCGGAGCTTGGGAAAGACCTGATCCATCGTCACGATGATGGCCACCGGCGCACCGTAGAATGCACAGCTTCCCTCCTCCACGAACTGATTCATGGGAAGCCCCATTTTCTCTGTTACGGGTTTCATGTCCACCGAGGCCTCCCGGCTGCGGCGGGCATATTGGTCTGGGAGGGGGGTTGACGTCCCGGGTCCGCAGTTCACCTTTCTTTCCGACTGGGTCTTAAGGAGACGCCGGGCGAGGCGATCCTTTTCCTCTCCGTGGACCACCACATACTCCCAGGGTTGGACATTGATCGCCGAAGGCGCGGCTCCGGCGCATGAAATAATCTCTTCGATGTCCGCGCGTTTGACCGGCGTGGGCAGGTATACACGCGCACTCCTGCGTTTTTTCATCACGGATCCGATATCCATCACACTGACTCCTCTTTTAATTTGTATCATGTCTCTTTAATCGCCGCCACCAGATCTTTTCCTGCTCCATAGGCCTCCTCCAGATATTGCGGGTGCTTTAGCACATCGCCTTCAAAATCCATTCCCCGGTACAAAAGTGAGTTCCAGAGTTCCACGTCCAGTACTTCAAAGAAATATTTCATCGTAAGAAGCACGCCATCAAAGAGTTTCTTACCCTTGGTGGCACCCACAGAGATGAATAACCCTTTTCGTTTAAACGCCCCCGCGCCCGTTGGGATCTGATCAATCCAGTGTTTCTTGACCCAAAGGGATTGGCACCGGTCGATAAGGATTTTGGTGTGTGCGCTGACTGAATAGAAAAAGATCGGGGAGGCCAACATCAGCCCCTCTGACTCAAGGATCCTATCATGGAAATCTTGAAAATCGTCCTGGATGACGCACCGGCCCGTCTTCTTGCAGCCATAGATTTCAAGACAAGGCGACATCTTAAGGTCCCTCAAAACGATCTCTTCCACCTCGGCCCCTGCCTCCCTTGCCCCCTCTACGGCCCTTCTAAGAAGAATCGAGGTATTGCCCTTGCGCCGTGGACTGCCGTAAACAGCAAGCACTTTCATTATCCTTTCCCTCCAGATATTTATGCTCTAAACGACGTATTTAACATTGAAGACATAACACATCCCTCTCTCTCATTTCAAATATCATCGTCATTCACAACATCCGACTGAATCCAGCGCCCCGTTTCTCTGCCCCACATTAAGCCCATTTACTCTCAGCTCAATATCCTGTGGCTGAATTTGGCTTGACGTACAAGGGGAGATTTCATACACTTTTGTCCAAAAAAACGGTTCTTATCAAATAAAAGAGGAATGAAATGGCAAAAGAAATATTTATTTCGGTACTTTGTCCTGAAGCTAAAAGGCAAAAAATGGCTCCAGACGAGCCGCCACCTGGTTTTCCTGGCCCGCCGGGTACATTCAGATTCGAGCCATCTTCAGCTAACCTGGCAAAACGACTGGATACTCTGGAGAACAAAACTCTGTACCTGGTAGATATCGGTTTCGGTGGCGGGTATAACTTCATGTTGGAAGTGCAGAGATGGTTCGCTGATCACATGCCTTCCGTAACAACAATCCCCAGGCGGAAACCGGGATTTGTGTTCTCGGATGACAATAATGACCTCTGGGATGAGATTAAAGAAAAGGGTGACGGCGTGGTCCTTGGGGTTGCGGGTTGACCTGGCTGCGTTTCAGCAGTTGCTGGAGGCGGCGTCAACCTTGAACAGAATTACGGAATTCCCGTAGCCCCTATTTCTGCTTATACAATGGAAGCAGCAGCTAAGAGTAACCCGAAAGCCATTGCTTTACCCATCATATACACCCCTAATCCCGTTATCGGCGCATCTCCTGAAGTCCTTCATAAAAAACTACTCGAAGGTAATGACCCTGAAACAGGAAAACCTGTAATCGATGAAATAATCGAAGTGTTAACCAAACCACAGGAGAAAAGGAAATCAGAGCCTGGTCCTGTTGCCGAATCGGAGACTTCTGATGTGGTTTTAAAGCCAGATACAGAGGATAATTTACAGCAGATCTTTTATGACAGGGGATGGACAGATGGACTGCCAATCATTCTTCCTACCGAAGAGCGCGTGGAAAGAATGCTTACAGGAACAAAACATTCTCCTGATGAGGAAGTCGGTCAGGCATATGATCATGACCATCATGAATTAATAAAATTTACAGTACGTAATATAGCTGTTGTTGCGGTAATGGCCGGGGCAAAACCGGAATACCTTCCCGTGATACTTGCCATAGCTTCTATGCGACAATCGTCAATTACCCCTTCGACAACAGCTTTCGGCAGTATGCTTCTGGTAAACGGCCCTATCCATAACGAGCTTGGAATGAATTCAGGAATAGGAGCATTCAGCCCGATAAATCAGGCCAACTCTGTTCTTGGCAGAGCATGGACCCTGATGAGTATCTGCTGGGGATATGCCAAGGTTAAGAGAACCCTCTGGAGCTCACAAGGATGTAACGAGTTATACAACAATATGTGCGTCGCCGAGAATGAGGAAAGGAGCGTCTGGTCGCCTTTACACGTTGATAAGGGTTATAAACCTGAAGAAAGTGTCGTCAGTATTTTCAGAGGGTGGGCGGTGGTTAACAGTATCTGCTGCGCGGCTAATCGTCCACTTGCCGAGGAATTGAGCCGCCAATTTGCAGCAATACCACCGCTTGGTTCCAAGGCTACTATAATCATAGATCCGCTCGTAGCTGCCAATCTGAAGGACAACGAAGGGTTCAGTACCAAAATGGATTACTGTCGCCATCTTTCCGAGAATATCAAGATGTATGCCGGAGATTATTGGAAAACCGACCATATTGATATGCTGGTGACGTCCGAAGCGAATAGGGGTGTGGAACCCTTTGCTTCCTGGAAATCGTTGCCTGATGATGCACTCATAGCCCCGTTTTATATCCCGGAAAATATAAACCTGATTGTTGTGGGCGGAGAGACAAGCCCTCTATGGAAAGCTTCTGAATATGGTTATTCCGGCAGCGCATCAATAGATGAATGGCGCTAGTGTCGTGTCTCAAAAATAACTTCCATAATTTTTAGCAGGTTCTATGACACGTTAGTGGCATGAGGGTCTCTTTTCAGTTTCACCACCATCTATCCAGAGGTCGTGGAACGGCACCAAAATTCTGCATATTATGAGGCAGCCCCACGAACA
>CAZCCX010000114.1:0-7096 GCA_964497115.1 uncultured Desulfobacteraceae bacterium | reverse complement strand
TGGCTCGCTGTGAAGTCCGGTGGTATCTTTTTGTGAGATATGGCCTTGAAAAGACAGGCATGACCTTCCCAAGCGCTGGTTCGGTATACTTCACCCCTCTGGGGTGAACCAAATCCGGTCCCTCTGGACCCGGGTTCTTACTTCCAAGGAAAATTCGCGAGAAAATGCTAAAATGATGAAAAAGACCTATCATTAGTCTTGACTAAACTCTCCACCTTTGTCTGAGGACCCGGAAAGGTTCTACCGTTCCGGTGAGAAAGGAAATGGTTGCTTTGTCACATGAGCCGTCTCGGCGGGATGAGTCTCACTTTACGGCGTCAGGGGGGAAGAGGGGTTGACCATCGAAGATGGCAGAGATAGCGGGAAAAGATTGGAGCTGATTCGCGGCGGCTATCCCCGCGAGATTCAGATCGGGTCTTTGACTATTGTCGCATCATTGGAAAAGGACCCTCCTTTTAAGGTAGATGCAATGGCCATGGAAGAAGACACCTTCCTCGTGTTGAGTGCCGATGGGACGGTGCGCGATGCCGGAGAACCACTAATCAAGGTCATGACAAGGGTGATTAACACAAAGCCCAGGAGGCCTGGGAGCGTGATCGTTCAAGAAAGAACTCCTCTCCGGCTACTTGCCATTATTCACGATCTTAATGAGGAGCCCTCGTGGAGGGAGGATTGGGTTACGCGTGCCCTGGAAGGGATCTTCCATGAGGCTGAAATGCGGAAGTTGAGATCGATTGGCATCCCTTTTCTGGGAACCTTACACGGTGCCATGGAAAGACGACGCTTCCTCGTGCTTCTACGCTCCAGCATTGAACGCGTCTCTTTGCATCACTTGAAGCAACTATGGGTTGTTGTGCCTACCGGAACCAGCTGCAAGCTCTTTGAGGTTTTTGAGGGTTCACCCTAACGTTGCAAAAGTTGAGGATGCCGTAGATCCGCGGCGTCAAGGGTGAAGCTGTAGTAAACTACCGCGAACCCTTGACAACAAAGGAGATGCGGTACCCTCGACTTTCCCAAAGGGTAGAAAACATGACAAATTGAATGGATTAACTTGGAATTCACATTTGGTGATTTCCAGAAATAGTCTCGAATTACGCCAAGATCCTTGTTGTTATTGCTTTCTAGAACCCTTTGTCATGTTTTGATGCAGCGATAGGGTTTATAGTTCACCCGATCCATCGGATTTTGATTCCGGAAGAAGGTCTTGAATAGAATCCGTGATCTCCTCTGCTTTCCAGTTTTGAAAATAAAAAGGGGAATCGTTCATTGAGGATAACCCCGGAATTTCCGAGTCTTCCTCTTCGCGTTTTTCAAATAAGGAAATGGTGCATTCATTTCCTTCGCCCTTGAGGGTTACTGAATGGGTGGGATTCTTCAACTCCGCTTTCAAGGAATCCTCTAGATAACCCGCGCATTTCAAATCTGACAGGGCAGAGAGGAGACGACCCACAGCGCCTCCTTCCACGGCCTCTCCGCCGGGCGTTTCCCAGACGGTCTTAGTCTCTGTCTTTGCCTCTTCTCCATCAATTGTCCCGGCTCCTTCTGCCGTGGAATCCGAAGACCCTTCAGCCATTTCCTTTTTGTTCAGGGTCAGGATTTGTTGCCCCGACTGAATAAGGACCTCTGTCATCTTATCTTCATCAAAGATCAAGACCTGCTTATCGCGGACATCATCCTGGGAGACCTCGAGTTTCGGTCTGAGATTTCCCTCGGCATGATAGACTGATTTGTCCTCGGGCAGCTTGACAAAGGTGTGTCCATATGTATCAGCCACTTTACCCACATCAAGCTCCCTCTCCAGCTGACTCCCCGCCCAGGCCTTTACGGTGATCTTTTTGTCATCGGAAAGACCGTACCGCACGTAACTGGCCGATTGGGAAACAAGCTCAGTGATTTTCAAATCTTGAAGGAGAGAGAGCACGTCTGCCACCTTTGTGTCGTCTGCCGGATATTCTTTTGTCCCCACCACCCATCTGTCGTCCTTTTTGATCAATTCCAGTCTACTATCGGACGACTTCAATTCGATTTTTGATATCTGCTCAGAAGCAAATTCCGTGAACTCCGGCAGTTCATAATACGTCCTATCCGATTTTCGAAGTGCCAGATACAAAACCAACGCGGTAATGACAATAACAAGAATAATGTATTCCTTTTTCATTGTGCTGTTATCCTCAAATCTGATGTACAAGAAGTCTAAAGTGTCTAAAATGATCTAAAATTCCTGAATGCGTTCTCAGCGCAACCAATATGTTTGTAGGAATCCGACCATGCTGGGATACATCAATGTTGACGAACTCGCAAAAAGTCATAAACCTGTCACTCCCGCGAAAGCGGGAGTCCATAACATCTTAGAATGCCTGGATTCCCGCTTTCGCGGGAATGACAAAAACGGGGCAAAACGGACTTTTTACGAACGCATCAATGTTGGAACATTACCTGAATCTTTTTCTTCTTGGAATGCCTGTACAACATCATAAGCAGGCCAAAAAGGACCACAAGGCAAGGCAACCCCGCAATGTTAAAGATCTTGATAAACGATTTTACTGTCGGAGTGGTATCAGAAAGGGGATTGAACTGCTGAACCTTACTCCTCATGACGGCGATATCCCCGCGATTGTTCATCATATCAATGATGTTCAACACGAAAAGCGTGTTTGGAGAGTTCCCTTCCTCGCTGAGCACGTTGTCCTGAAGCATGTCCCCCGAACCCATGAGAAATATTTTGCCGGGTATACCTTTGGCTATAAAATCGCCCGTTCCCTCAATCTGTTGGAGAGCAGGATCCGGCGTCTTATCCACTGGGATGGCGTCTTCATCATCATCTTCTTCTTTATCTTTGTCCTCTATTGCCGAATCTTCCTGTTCAATGATCTTCTCCGGAATAGGCTTGCCATCAAAATAACTTGAGAATTCACCTTCCAGAAGCACGGCCAAAGGCATACTCTCTTTTTCGTCCTGCGATATAGGTGGCCGGATAAGCAAGGGATTAAGAGTGATTCTGTCTCGCATCTCCCAGGATTTTTCAGATGAAGAGATCAGGAGATGGCTTGTGATCCCGCTTTCGGAAAGCCTCTTCTCATCCAATTCCAAAGGAGAGACTTTCACCGTCACCAGCCCCTTGATCTCCTTCAAAAAGGGGAGCTCATGGTTGATGTTTTCATTCTTGATGATCGGGGCATAATAGATGCGTTGCTCCCCGCCCCCCGTCTCAGGGGAAACTCGCTGTGAAAAACAGTTTTCGTCTAAGACCACAGATTTTCTTATCCTCACTCCATAATGATCCAGCAGTTTTTCGAGCCCTGAGTCAAAAGCTTCAAACGTGGCGAGCCTGTTGTATCCCATATTCTGCTCCATGTCCTGCGTCTGTTTCAGCACGTCCAAGAAAAGGATCAGGTTTGTCCCTCTCATCAATGCCTGGTCAATCTGATAGAGTTCGTAGTCGGTAAATTCCTCCATGGGCCTGGCAATCACCAGGGATTTGAGGCTTGAGGGTATGGGATCGTCTTTGATGTTAACCTCCTTAATGGTGTAGTTCTGTGAAAGCAGGGAAGTGAAATTGTTTAGCGCATCAGGCGGTTGCCCTCCGTAAGGAGAATATCCCGCGATGCTCATAGTTCCGTGATCTGAGAGGTAGCCGACATGCTGATTGATGTCTACAAGGGTTTCTACGTTTTCGTTAATGATGTTTTCCATTTGAGTTAGATCCTGCAACTGATACTGGGTGCCTATAAGGGGGATACGCATGACGCTGAGCAGGGGAATGTCGCGAATCTTGCCGTCATATTCCATGACCAGCCCAATGAGGCCCTCTCCTTCCGGAATATTATCGGATAGGGCAGGCCATTTGAGTTGCATGAGCCTATAATTATTCGCTGTGGTCTGGAAATCAGTGTCACTGCTCGGATCAATATATGAATACTCCAGTTTTCCGTACATCCGATCATTGATGGAGGCGACGATCTCCTCCAATTCATCCGGGTAGCTCGTTAAGGTCTCTATGCCCATAAAAGGGGCCACGCTCTTTAAGACGGAAGACATATAGAGCTTGAGTTGAATCTTTTTCGGCAGTTCCAGCAGGGCGCTGACTTTATTGTTCAGTTTCTGTATGGAGGTTGTCAATTTGTACTCCAGACCGTCAACAGAGGTGATGATTGGTATCCTCTCTACCATGTCTCCATGGATAATGACCAGTCCCATGTAGGCCTTCACAAATTTGACCTCATCCTTTTCAATAACCTGGATCTGGACCGGTTGGATGCCGTAGTTTTCGGCCACGCGCTGATTTTCCATGGCCGACGGGTTCATCCCTTCGGCATCCGGGCTGACATTATAGAACCGATAATTGAAAAAACGGTTGGCACTCAGAGCATACTCCTCAAGCAGGTCACGAAGATACCGTTCAAGATTGTTGTAAGGGGCATCCAGGTCTTCCGTGAAAAACACACTGATGGTTAAGGGTTCGGTGAGTGTCTCCACCACAGTCTTACTGGCCTGAGAAATGGAGTAAGCGCGATTTTCCGTTAGATCCAATCTAAAGAAGAGCGTTATCCCGGCGACATTAATCAGAACAACCACCAGAAAATAGACTGTGAATTTTGTATAGGCAGCGACCCTTTTTTTCGACCTCATCTTTGTCTCCTTACTCCTTTTCCTGCATGACGAGATGTGAACCGTAAAGACCAATAAAAACCACACTCAAGAAATAGAGGATATCGCGCGAATCGATCACTCCTTTGGCGATATTGTTGAAATGAGAGCTTGCCCCAAGGTAACTGATGACACCCAATAATGGGACGGGAAAGAAATAGAGCATGGCATTAATTAATGTTAGGGAAAAACAGATCACTGTTCCCACAATGAATGCGACGATCTGATTTCTCGTAAGAGATGATGCAAAGAGCCCAATGGCGGCGTACGCGGCGGCCAGAAGGATGGCACCCATGTAGCCTCCGATAACCGGTCCCCAATCCAATTCTCCCAGCATGGATACGCAGATGGGGTAAGAGAGGGTGGGGAGGAGCGCTGCGGCCATAAAGAGGACCCCTGCCAGGAATTTGCCTAGTATAATATCCTTAAAAGAGACGGGCAGGGTGAGGAGTATTTCGTAAGATCCCACATTGAGTTCTTCCGAAAAAAGCCTCATGGTTACGGCGGGGATGACAAAGGCAAACGTGATGGGGAGGAGGTTGAAGAAATTCCTCATCTCAGCCTGGTTGTACAAGAAAAATGTCGAGAAGAAGAACCATCCTGTGACCACGAGAAAAATGGAAATGACGATATATGCAATGGGAGAAATAAAATAGTCCTTGAGCTCCTTGCTCAAAATGTGAAGGGATTGTTGCATGTCAATTCTCCTTGGTCAATTCGCGAAATATGGTTTCCAGGGTCTTGGCCTCCTGGCGAAATTCGATGAGTATCCAATCGGTTTTTTTGACGCAGTCGTAGATAGCCGTCCTGGGATCCTCTTGTGGCCGGCAGCTCAGTCGGATATTCAGACTATATTCTTCTTCGGTGTTCACCTGCTGGATCGTGTCAATCCCTTCGACGGCGGATAACCTGCTCTTGGCATCGTCAAATGAGGCATTGAGCAGGCCGAGGTGAATGATGTTTTCCTTCCCTCCGGATTGCTTTAGTGCGTGGGTGCTGTCATCTGCGACGATTTTGCCTTTGTCGATGATCACCACTCGATCGCAGGTGGCCTCCACCTCGCTGAGGATGTGAGTGGACAGTATGACCGTCTTTTCCCTGCCGATTCTTCGGATGATTTTCCGAATTTCAACGATCTGGTTCGGGTCCAGCCCTGAAGTGGGCTCATCCAGGATGAGGATTTCCGGATCGCTCATCATGGCGTGGGCCAATCCCACACGCTGATTCAGCCCTTTGGACAGCTCGCCGATATTCTTGTGCATGATGTCTTTCAGGCCGCAAAGCTCCGCCAGATCGCGCATCCGTGCCGTTTTTTCGTCGTTTTGAAGTCCGCGGATGTCTGCGATATAGTTCAAGTAGTCAAAAACCAGCATGCTGTGATAAAGAGGCGCAGATTCCGGCAGGTACCCAATGCATTTTTTGATTTCCAGAAGATTCTTGTCAATGGTAAAGTCCTTGACCCGGATAGTTCCGGATGAAGGAGGGAGATAACCGGTCAACATTCTCAAAGTAGTGGTCTTACCGGCCCCATTGGGACCTAATAGCCCCAATATCTCACCCTTATCAATGGTTAAATCAATATGATCCACCGCACACAAATCATCATAATACTTTGTCAAATTTTCCACATGGATCATGCTGCTCTCCTTGTCTGTCATTGTCTTTATTGAAAAATCTAACAGGGTCGTGGTCTGTTTCGGAATACTTTGAGTGGAAAAACCGTCGATCTGTAAAGGCTTCTCTATTTTGAGGCGGAAGTATAAAGAAATAGCTGTTTCGGGTCAAGAGGAAATATCACTGGGGTCAAGAGGGCAGGTGCCAAGGGAGTAGAATTGGGTTTTGCCCGGATTATCAGCATGTTGGATGACGGGACTATGTGGTTGGGGAAAAGGGTATTGTCAGGGGCTTCTTTCTCGTCAACGCCCGGCCTTGAGCCCGGGAAAATCCCCATACTATTGGCGCCGGCATGTAGATGGCTATAGGTTGCGGACATAACAACCTGGGGCCAAGTACTGCTTGACACAGAAGGCCAAATGCCCTACGCTTCGACCCATAGGCAACCAGTTCTTATCACACATTTCTTTTCACAAACACATCGAGCCAAGAGTATTCCATATGCCTGATGAAAGGTGGGAAACAAGGGAAAATCCGGAGATTTCAAAATGCAAACCCGTTTAAAGGGCATGCTGAAGGCAAAATTGACCGAAGCAATGCAGTTACTGTTTCCATAGCGTATCCGAGTCCCAGTGGTGTTAACAAAGCGGTTAGATTAACATTAAAACTAAGAGAAAGGAGGGGATATGAAAATGAAGAGAACATGGATTGCCGTCACTCTGGTAGCAATCCTGGCAATGCTTCCGGCATGCAACAGCCCGTCTTCGCAGGAAGCAGCCGATGAAAAAGAGTCGACAGAATCTTCTGGATATACCTTGACCGTATTGAATCCTCA